>NZ_QKRU01000092.1:8468-23968 GCF_003234055.1 Pseudomonas sp. 57B-090624 | reverse complement strand
GTACGGCACAAGCGAGCAGCACGAGGTGGGGGGCCCGGGAGGCGAGGCGGCGGTAACGCTCCATGTCGACGGTTCCTTGAGGGGGGAGAGGCCGACATTCTAGCGGCCGCCACGGGTGGCGGGGTGGCTGACCGGTTCGCATTTCCGCCGATTGGCCATCGGCGACTTAGCCGGCTCCGGTGGCCAGGGGCGAGCCGACCTGCCCGCGGGCGGGCTCGAATTACAGCGCAGGGTCGGCTATGGGCTGGCGCAGGAGCATCTCGCGGTCGCGCTCGTAGTGGTTGAGCACGCGCCAGGGCAGGTGGCGACCCTGGCGGGGCAGCAGGTCGGAGCCACGCTGGACGTAGCCCGACTGCAGGGCGCCCATGACGCTGCCTTCCTCCATCTCGCCCTCCGGTGCGCGCGGCGTGCACACCTCCAGGTCGTGCTTGCGCATGTGGTTGAACAGCCGGCACAGGTAGCTGGAGGCGATATCGGCCTTGAGCGTCCAGGGCGCGTTGGTGTAGCCGAACACCGAGCCCATGTTGGGAATGCCCTGGGCCAGCACGCCCTTGTAGGTGAGGCGGTCGGCCAGGCTCCTGCGCTGGCCGTCCACCAGCAGGTCGATGCCGCCGAGCGCGCGCAGCTGCAGGCCGGTGGCGCTGACGATGATGTCCGCCGGCAGCTCGGCGCCGGATTCCAGGGCGATGCCTCGTTCGGTGAAGGTGGCGATGCGGTCGGTGACCACCGAGGCGCGGCCCTCGCGCAGGGCAGCGAACAGATCGCCGTCGGGCACTGCGCAGAGGCGTTCGTCCCAGGGCATGTAGCTGGGCGTGAAGTGGCGCATGTCGACCTTGCCGCCGAGCTGCTTCCTGACGCTGCCCAGCAGCCAGGCGCGGACCTGCTCCGGCCAGCGCCGCGCGGCCTTGTAGATGACCCGCTGCAACCAGATGTTGCGCGCCCGCGCCATGGCGTAGACCCAGCGCTCGGGCAGCACGTGGCGCAATGCGGCGGAGACCGGGTCCTTGCCGGGCACGCTGATGATGTAGCTGGGCGAGCGCTGCAGCATGGTGACGTGGCCGGCGCGCCCGGCCATGGCCGGCACCAGGGTCACGGCGGTGGCGCCGCTGCCGATGACCACCACGCGCTTGCCGTCGTAGTCGAGGTCTTCGGGCCAGTGCTGCGGGTGGATCAGCCTTCCCTGGAAGCGCTGCATGCCGGGGAAGTCCGGCTGGTAGCCCTGGTCGTAGTCGTAGTAGCCGACGCAGGAGACCAGGAAGCGACCGGTGAACACCCGCTGCACGCCGCTGGCCTCGTCGCGGGTCCTGACGGTCCACACCCTCTCGTGGCTGGACCAGGAGGCCTCGGTGCAGGCCAGGCCGAAGCGGATCCTGCTGTCGACGCCATGCTCGCGGGCGGTGTCTTCGATGTACTGGCGGATGGTGTGGCCGTCGGCCAGCGTCTTGAGTTGGTCCCAGGGGCGGAAGGCGAAGCCGAAGCTGAACATGTCGGCATCCGAGCGGATGCCGGGGTAGCGGAACAGGTCCCAGGTGCCGCCCACGGCCTGGCGTCGCTCGATGATGGCGAAGTCCATCTGCGGCGCTTCGCGCACCAGGTGGCAGCCCATGCCGATGCCCGAGAGCCCGGCGCCGATGATCAGCACGTCGTGGTGGTCGTTCAAGGTCGGCCTTCCTTCTTGTTGTTCTTGTGTTGTGCAAGTCATAGCAGGCTTTGCCGCCGCTGCTCGCCGGCCCTTAGGCGGGTTTTCCGCATGCGCGTTGAGGCCGGGGCTTCAGCCCGGGGTTTGCAGGGTGCCGTTCCCGGGCTGCAGGAAGATACGGCGCCGCTCAATGCTCGCGTCGGTAGCTGAAGCGGCAGCCGCTGGGATCGGTGAAGGTGAGGCCGTCGGCGTCGAGGCTGTAGCCATAGCTCACCAGCGCATCGTTGGCGGTGGAGAGGGTGACGCGGCCGGGGCTCTCGATGTGCCAGGTGCCGCTGTCCCACCAGGTGAAGCCGCCGGGCACCTCGGGGGTGCCGCTGTACAGGCCGTTGGCGTCGAAGCGCAGGCTGCTGGCGTACTTCGCCGCGCAGGCCGGGGACGTGCTCTTGCGCCACTGTCCCAGCAGTTGGTTCTCCAGGTCGGTCATCTGAGGCTCCGGTCATCACCGGCAGCGGGGCGCCGCATGACGGCGCCCCGTGCCAGCCGTTTCCGCCCTACTTGGCTCCGGCCGCCAGGCCTGTGGTCCTGGCCCGTGTCTTGGGTGCCTTGCCAAGCTCCTTGAGCACGCCACCGGCATCGCCGAGCAGCGTCGTCAGTTTGCTGCGCTCGGTGTCGCTCATCACCGTATCGTAGTCGAGCAGCGCGCTTGCGCCCTTCGGATCGGCCTTGCGTTTATGGAAGCGCTTGGCCAGCCGCTTGGCCGCGATGGCGGCGAAGTGCGGCTTGAGCACCGCCGAGTCCAACGCCGCCTGGATGGCGTCCAGGCCCTCGGTGAGGTGGTCGCCGCCGATGGCCAGCACCAGGTGCGCGTCGGGGGTGGAGAGCACGCGGTGCGCGGCCTCGGCATGCCGCGCCTCGACCGCTGCGGTGACCATCACCGTGGCACTGCCGGCCGCGCGGGCGACCAGGCCGTCGATCTCCCAGTGCACCTCCACCTTCACCTCGTGCACGCCGGGTACGCCGAACAGCGCCCCTTCGGCGCCGCGCATCAGGGTCATGGATTCGCTGATCCGCTCGCCCGGTTGCAGCAGTTTGAAGGGCTGGTCCTCGACGCAATGCACCAGGGTACGGAAGCTGCGCACGGTGCCGGATGGATCGCCGACGCTGCCACTGACGAATTCGCTCTTCAGGCTGAGGTTGGCCGGCACCTGCACCGGCTGGTCGCCACGGTTGACCAGGGCGATACCGATCCGCACCGGTGCGCCCAGGGGCACTTCGCCGAGCAACGGTGTGACGTCCACGTCGAGCCCCAGGATTTCGGCCTCCAGGTCCGTCGGGGTGATGTTCGGGGCGGCCGTGGAGGCACCGCCGAATGCCACCGAGCCGGGCCGCACGAAGGGATCGGGGTAGTGGCGCAGCTGCTTGAGGTTGTCCGGGTGGAAGGACCACTGGATGTTGCTGGGGAAGGGCGTGGCCGGGGTGCCGGCGGCAGCGATCACGTCGCTGGTGCACATGAAGCCGAAGTCCGCCGAGTTGTGGTAGAGCCCCATGGCGTGGCCGACCTCGTGCACGGCGGTGCGGAAGTAGGGCGCCGCCGCCGTGCCGAAGCGCTTGCCGCTGACCGTCCCCCAGCCCGCTGCGATGGTCCAGTGCGAGGCGATGCCGATGCCCTCCCGGGGCACGTTGTTGGAGTCGGTGCCGCCGTTGTCGTACATGATCCCGCGCGGGGTGGAGTCGATGTTCTTCACCGCCAGTACGTGGTAGCGCCACTCGGTATCCAGGTTGACCACCGCGCGCCGGGCCAGCATGGCCGCGTGCATCTCGGCATCGGACCAGGACCCACCGCTGGCTTCGGCGACATTGGTGTCGCTGAGGTGCACGGCGACCTGCCAGCCCACCGCATCCATCACCGTCTGCCAGGTATGGCCGAGGCCACTGTTGGTCGGCTGCTCGGAGCCGGAGACGGTGTCGATCTCCACGGTGCAGCGGCGGTAGTAGCTCGACAGCCAGCCCATGGTCAGGCGCCCGATCACGGCGTTGGCCGCGTTCTTCACATCGCCCTCGGCATAGTCGCCGGAGGAGGGATAGCCCGCCGGCGCGGGCATGCGCACCATCTGGGTGGTGAGGGTGGAGTCCAGCGCCCAGCTGTTGGGCGCGGTGAAGCGCCACAGCTCGAAGCCGAGGTTGAAGCTGTTGCCCAGGTAGAAGTGCTCCGGCAGCGCGGTGACGCGGATGTAGTAGCGATAGCGTGAGCGCGAGAGGATCGGGATGCCCGATGCCGGGTTGGGCCCGGCCAGGAGAATCGGCTTCAGGCTGGTTTCCGGGCGCCCGCCCAGCAGGGGGATCGGCGAGGTGATGGGCAGCGGCAGGAAAATGGTCGGGCGCTGGTAGAGATCGCCGCTGGCGGTTCGCCCGGCGGCGTGGGATTCCACGCGCAGGGTGCCGTCATAGGACACCAGCGGCGCCCCGGTGGGCTTGTAGTTGAGCAGCCAGCAACCGGGACGGATGCTGCGCAGTGGCGGCACGATGATCGGGCCGGGGATGGGCTTGGGCAGTTCGGTTATGGGAAGGGCGGCGGCCGCTCGGGCGTCTTCCTGCTCGGGCGGCAGTACATCGGGCATGGGGGGGATTTTGTCGAGGCTGGACATCGTTGAACACTCCTATTCAACAAGGGGCGCACCCTGCCCGTACTCCCAACCACGCGAGCCATTGCATGACGCCGGTACGACACCCCTGGAAGGTTCCTTTTTTAGGGTCGTGTCATGCGTACCGCGTGCGCATGGCCCAGTGAGTATGCGACTGCCCGGGGCCCTGCATAGCGCCGCCCATCGCCCGCAGGACGTGCGGCGTGACCGATTGTCGGAGCACCCGAAAGCCCTGTAAGGGCGCCGCTACACCGCCCCCTGCAACCGAACTTTTCGTGCTTGTCGATATGCCGGAAAGGCGTTTGCGTGGGGAGGGGACGAGGGGTTTTGGTCGGCTGTGTGCGTCGGGGAATTGGTGGGCTGAAGCCCACCCTACGCCCATCCGCCCGCGCCGAGCCCACCTTTGCAGGTGCGAATTCATTTGAGCGTGGTCATGAGTCATCGGTGCTGCCTGTGACGATTTGAATTGAGGGCTCGACAGGATGAACGCGTGCCGTAGGGTGTGCCGTGCGCACCGCCGCTCGGTGTTTCCGGCGAGCTCCAGGTGCGCGCAGCACACCCTACGTCCGAAGTGAGTGGCGGCTGTATGCCCCGAGGTCTGGTTGCACCAGGGCGTGGATGTTTACCTGCTTAACGGCGCGCGCTCCGGACCGCTGTCAGCGGGTACGGATCTCCCCCCGCGCCAGGCTTTCGGCATCGTTGCCGAGGGCGTCCTTCAACGCCATGTCGGCGCCTTTCTCGCGCAGCCGGTCCAGCAACCGGGTGCGCTGGAACAGCGCGGCATACATGGCGGCGGTCTGCCCGGCGGTGTTGCGCTGGTCGGTGGGGCAGGGGGTGTTCATGAGGCGGTGGGCGATGCCCAGTTCGGCCTTGAAGATGGCGCCCATCAGGGCGGTGTTGCCGCGGCCATCCTGCAGGCAGGGATCGGCGCCGGCAGCGAGCAGCGCGTCGACCGCATCGGCGTGGCCGTGGTAGGCGGCGAGGATCAGGGCGCTGTAGCCCTTGGCATCCTGGGTGTCGAGGTCGTAACCGGCCTCGATGAAGGCGTGGAGCACCTCCAGCCGGCCTTCACGGGCGGCGTCGAGATAGCGTTGGGCCAGCTCGGCCTGGATGGCGACCGGGTCGGGCGTCGGTTCGGCCTGTGCCAGGCCGGCGCAGAGCAGCAGGGCGAGGAGTGCGTGTTTCATCTCGGGCTCCTGGAGCCGGCCCGCGTGTGCGGGCCGGCGCTGGGCGGGTCAGTCGGCGAGTTTGGCGGCCAGGGCCTTCACCTTGGCCAGGTCGCCACCGGCCACCTTGGCGACACGGGTGCCGTAGTCGGTGTCGGCCTTGTACAGGTAGGCGAGCATCAGGTGCTTGCTCTCGCTGTCGGTACCGGCGAGGGACTGGCCGAAGCTGTTGACCAGGTCCTGCTGGTCCTTCTTGCCGTAGGAGCGGTACAGGTCACCGGCCTGCTTGAAGTTCTGCTCGCGCTGGATGGCGCGCTGCTGGGTGCTGCCCTGCAGCGGCGTCTCGACGTAGCGGGCGCTGGCCGTGGCTTCGCGGGGCTGCAGGCGGCTCGGCTCGTAGTTCACGCCGCTGGTGGTGTGACCGGCGTTCATGCTGCCGTCCTGGTTGCCGTTGTTCACCGCGCCCTTGGGCTTGTTCACCGGCAGCGCCAGGCCGTTGGTACCCACCCGGTAGAGCTGGGTGTCGGCGTAGGCGAACACGCGGCCCTGCAACAGGCGGTCCTCGGAGGGTTCGATGCCCGGTACCAGGTTGGACGGGGCCATGGCCACCTGCTCGGTCTCCTGGAAGAAGTTGTCGACGTTACGGTTGAGCACCATCTGGCCGATCTTGCGCTCGGGCACGTCGGGCCAGACCTTGGTGGCGTCCAGCGGGTCGAACTCGAAGCGCGCCAGGTCCTTGGGCTCGAGCACCTGGATGTACAGGTCCCACTTCGGGTAGTCACCCTTGGCGATGGCGTTCACCAGGTCGTTGGTCATGTGGCTGTAGTCCTTGCCCTGGACGGCCTCGACTTCCTTCGGGTCGAGGTTGCGGATGCCCTGCAGGCTCTTCCAGTGGAACTTCACGTAGTGCGTCTCGCCCTTGGCGTTGACCAGCTTGTAGGCGTGCACGCCGTTGCCGTCCATGAAGCGGTAGCCGGCCGGGGTGCCCTCGTTGGAATAGAGCAGGGTGAGGGTGCGGATGGCCTCCGGCACGTGGGAGAAGAAGTCGAAGCGGCGCGAGTCGTCGTCCAGGTTGGTGCGCGGGTCCGGCTTGAAGGCGTGGACCATGTCCGGGAACTTGATCGCGTCGCGGATGAAGAAGGTGGGGAAGTTGTTGCCCACCAGGTCCCAGTTGCCGTCGGCGGTGTAGAACTTGGTGGCGAAGCCGCGCGGGTCACGCAGGGTTTCCGGCGAGTGGTTGCCGTGCACCACCGAAGAGAAGCGCACGAACACCGGGGTGCGCTCGCCGTTGCGGAACACCTTGGCGACGGTCAGGTCGGCGATGTCCGCCGAGGCGGTGAACTCGCCGTGGGCGCCGGTGCCCCGGGCATGCACCACCCGCTCGGGGATGCGTTCGCGGTCGAAGCGCTGCAGCTTCTGGATCAGTTGCACGTCCTGCAGCAGCACGGAACCATTCGGCCCGGCTGTCTGAGAGTTCTGGTTGTCGCCGACGGGGGCGCCGTTGTCACGGGTCAGCGGTGCACCCACGGCCATGGAAAGATTGAACAGGCATGCCGCCGCCAGCAGGCCGGGGGCGGTGCGATGGAATCTGGACATTTGCGTCTCCTGATGTCTCTGGTTCGGGTGTTGCGGCCTGAACCATAGGGAGCGCGGAGGGGCCCGGATAATAGGATTTGGTCAGCCTGGCGATTAGGAAATATTAAAGGTCCTACGCGCGCCGCCTCCCTAGAGTTCCCGGGTACAAGCCGCACCCCGGATTCACAGGAGGCCGCCATGGCGGCCCGCACGCAGGATGACCGATGACCCTGACCGAATTGCGTTACGCCGTTGCCCTTGCCCAGGAACAACACTTCGGCCGCGCCGCCGAGCGCTGCCATGTCAGCCAGCCCACCCTCTCGGTGGGCATGAAGCGACTGGAGGACTACCTGGGCGTGCTGCTCTTCGAGCGCAGCAAGGGGGCCGTCTACCTCACACCCATCGGCGAGAGCATCATCGAGCAGGCGCAGAAGGTGCTGGCCGAAGCCAACGCGGTGCTGGAGATGGCCCACGCCGGGCGCAACCAGCTGTCCTCGCCGCTGCGGGTCGGCGCCATCTACACCATCGGGCCCTATCTGTTCCCGCACCTGATCCCCCAGTTGCACACCGTGGCGCCGCAGATGCCGCTGTACATCGAGGAGAACTTCACCCACGTGCTGCGCGAGCGGCTGCGGGAGGGCGAGCTGGACGCCATCATCGTCGCCTTGCCCTTCACCGAACCCGACGTGCTGACCAAGGTGCTCTACGACGAAGCCCTGTGCGTGCTGCTGCCCGCCGACCACCCCCTGGCGGCGGAGCAGCGCCTGTCGGCGGAGGCGCTGGAGGATGCCGAGCTGCTGATCCTCGGCGAGGGGCATTGCTTCCGCGAGCGCGTGCTGGAGGTGTGCCCGGCCACCCAGCGCGCCAGCGTGGAATCGAGCTCCCTGGAGACCATCCGCCACATGGTCGCCTCCGGCCTCGGCGTCTCCGTGCTGCCGCACTCGGCGGTCTCCGGCCACCACTATTCGCCGGGCAGCGTGGCCATCCGCCACTTCAGCGCGCCGGTGCCGTTCCGCCAGGTGGCCATCGCCTGGCGCGCCAGCTTCCCGCGCCCGCGCGCGATCGACGTGCTGGCCGACTCGGTCAGGCTCTGCTCGGTTTCCCGTGGGCCGAACGGGGAGGCTTGAGAGGCGCTAGGGCCGCCACCTCTGCAGGGCCGCGCGGCAGTCCTCCACCAGCGCCGGCATGTGCGCCTCGAACTCCTGCCAGCCCCGCAGCGCCAGGGCCTTCTGCGCCGCCGTGCGCAGCGGCGCCGGAACGGCCCTGACCCAGCGGCGGCAGGCTTCGAGGCAGACGCCACGGGCATCGTTCCCGGTGTAGGAGGGCGCTGGACTGGCTGACCTCGTGGCGTTCGATGCTCATGACACTTCCTTGTTCATGGGGGCGTTCGTCGGGCTTCCCGGCCTGTCGGCTGAGGGGAATGCGACGGCGGAGGCGGATGAGCCTAACCCGCGTCAGGGCGCTTTCAATCGACGACAGCGAGGCGCCCTCATGCCCAATTCCAGCCTTCATTCAGGGCCATGCGCAGTCGGGCTCATGCGGGTGGCGGGCGGGGCTTTCGGCATGACGCGCAGGAAACACTTTGCAAAAGCCCGCTCGTTGAGCGCCTCCCTCGGGATTCTGTAATTTAGCTGCCGTGAAGCCGGGCCCCTCTGGCGGTCAATACCGCGATGTCGGAATCACAGTCTGTACAACTTCGACTGCAAGGAGGGGCTCCAATGACTGCCCTAGATACGTTCCTGTTTTCCGACTTCCTCGGCACCGCCACCTGGCTGTGGCTGGTCTTCCTCGCCGTGGTGTTCTCCCTGCTGGCCTTCGACCTGGGCGTGCTGCATCGCGATAACCGCGAGATCGGCGTCAAGGAGAGCCTGCTGCTCTCCGCCGGCTACATCACCGCCGGCCTGCTGTTCGGCCTCTGGGTGTTCTTCCAGAAGGGCGGCGACGCCAGCATGGATTACCTCACGGGCTTCCTCATCGAAAAATCGCTGTCGATGGACAACGTGTTCCTCATGGCGATGATCTTCAGCTTCCTGGCCATCCCGCGGCAGTACCAGCACAAGGTGCTGTTCTGGGGAATCATGGGCGTGATCGTGCTGCGTGCGGTGATGATCGGCCTGGGCGCGGCGCTGATCCACGAGTTCAGCTGGATCCTCTACGTGTTCGGCGCGTTCCTGGCCATCACCGGCGTGAAGATGCTGTTCTCCAGGGTCGATGACCACCCGGACCTGGAGAACAACGCACTGGTGAAGTTCCTGCGCCGGCACATGCGCGTCACCGACAGCCTGCACGGGCAGCGCTTCTTCGTGCGCCAGGCGGATGCCAGCGGCAGGACCGTGCTCTGGGCGACGCCGCTGTTCCTGGCCCTGGTGCTGATCGAGTGCGCCGACCTGGTGTTCGCCATCGACAGCGTGCCGGCGATCTTCGCCATCACCCAGGACCCGTTCATCGTCTACACCTCGAACATCTTCGCCATCCTCGGCCTGCGCGCGCTGTACTTCGCCCTGGCGGCGCTGATCCACCGCTTCGCCTACCTGAAGTACGCCCTGGCCCTGGTGCTGGTGTTCATCGGCGCGAAGATCTTCCTGGTCGGCATCATCGGCAAGATCCCGGCGGTGATCTCCCTCAGCGTGACCCTGGGCCTGCTGGTCGGCGGCGTACTGCTGTCGCTGTACAAGACCCGGGGCCAGGCGGCGCAGGCCATCGAGGAGAACAGCAGCCGCTGATACGCCTGCGGCATCACGTAAGCCCCCTCGCGCACTGACGTGGCGAGGGGGCTTTTTGTTAGGCTGCGCTCCTTTTCTCGCAAGGAGCACCGCGTGGCCCTCTCAGCATGGAAGCACCTGCCCGCCTGGGCGTCCCTATGCATCGCCGGCACGGCGAGCGCCCACACCCTGCCCAGCACGGTCTACCGGGGCACGGCGGGGGACATGCAGCTGGAGGTCGTCCTCCAGTTCGACAGCGCCTGGGATGGCATGGCGGGGTTCGTCGAAACCTCGGCCGCCGCCGACCACCTGAGCCTGGAAAAGACCCCCTTCGAGGCCGGCGAGCCGCTGCTGATCAACCTGCGTGACAACACGCCGATGCCCCCTGCGGCGATCGAGTTCCAAAGCTTCGCCATCGACCAGAAGGTGCTGCTGGGGCGCTGGATCGACCTGCGTACCCGCGAGGAGCGCCCGCTGCAGCTGCAACGCGAGCAGGTGTTCAGCGAGGACTCCCGGGTGGCCTACGAGGCCGACCTGTTGCAGAAGGGCACCAGCCAGGGCATGAGTTTCCGGGTGCATGCGCGCAAGCCCGCTGGCGAGCAGGTGCCGCTGTTCGATCGCATCACCGTCGGCGACAAGGCGAGCGGCGCGACGCTGCAGGTGATCGAGGGGCTGGACGCCTACTTCTTCGGCACCGACACGCTGCGGCTGGCCTACCTGGACGATGACGCCTACCTGGACTTCTCCTTCGTGCCACGGCGCATCCGCGAGAGCGACCAGGCCCTGGCCAACGGCACGGTGCAGTACTACCTGTACGACCCGGCAACCGGCCGCTATGCGCTGCACCCGGTGCTGACCGAGATGGCCGGCAGCGGTTCGCTGTACTTCGACACGTACCGGCGCGGGCGCTTCGAGTACCGCCTGGAAGGGGGCGATGGCTACCGGCCCGGCAACTTCCGCGGGGGCTTCTACCGCCTGGCCGAAGGGCAGCGCGTGGTGATGCTGCCGGCTGGGGAGGGTGCGCAATGAGTCGCTTCCTCAGCATTTTCCTGCGCCTGGCCTTGTTCGTGACCCTCTGCGGCCCGGGCGTCGCCTCCGCCCTGGACATCTACCGGGGCACCCTCGGCAAGCAGTCGATCACCCTGGTGACGGACTACCAGAACCGCATCATCCGTGGCCTGTATTTCTACGACCGCTACCGCACGCCGATCCGCCTGAAACCGGTGTTCAGCAGCAACGAGCCCCATGGCACCGCCATGGATGAACTGGACACCGCCGGCCTGCCGGCGGCGCGCATCCGTTTCACCACCTCGGGCTATTTCAAGCAGGACGCCACCCTGAGCGGCACCTGGACCGACTACCGCACCGGCAAGAGCCTGCCGATCCAGATGAAGCACGTGGCCCGATTGGGGTCTGACGAGGCCTGGCCCGGCGCGAGTGTGGAGGTGCCGCAGGCGGCCTCCACCGAGCGCTTCTACTTCCAGGTGCCGCTGGCCCGGGACGGTGCGGCGGCCACGGCCATCGAGGTGTACGCGAAGAAGACCGGCAAGCGCGTGCAGACCCTGAGCCTGCCCGGCTGCCGCAACGAGGGGCTGGAAACCGTGCAACTGGCAGTCGAGCAGGGCGTCACCCAGTTGCGGGTGGGCAAGCGCCAGCGCTGCGCGGGCGTGGCTTTTGCCTGGGACGAGCGCACGGGGCAGTTCGAACCCTTGCGCTGAACCGGACCCGCGCCGGGTTCAGGCGAACTCGGCGCGGATGCGGTCGGTGTCGAACGGAGCGGTGCTTCACAACCTGGGAATCCCCCCTGGCCCACGGCTGGTGGGCGCCCTCCCTTCACGCCATGATTGGCGCTTTTTTGCGGGCCCTGGACCGGCCAGGCCCGCTGTGCAGGGAAACCGCGATGCCCATGGAATCGGAACTGGCTTCGGCCGCCTGGCTCTACCTCGGTGGCGAGGGGGTCGAACCCTGCTGCCTGGCCCGGGACCAGGATGTGACACCGCTCTGGTGCCTGCTGCTGGCGGGCGCGGGGGTGGTGCCGGCGATCACCCCGGCGCAGGTGGACGTGCAGACGCCCAAGCATGGCCTGCGTTTGCCGTTGGCCGAGGCGCAGGGTAACTGGGCGCAGTTCGATGCCTATGTCCGCCGGCACCCCCAGCACCATCGCGTGCCCACCCTCGGGCTGTGCCTGGATGCGGTGGCCGCGTTCCTCGATCGCGCCGTGGCGCACACCGGGGCGCCGGCCGAGTCGTTGTGGCTGCAGGGCGACCTGGATGCGGTTTCAGGGCCCTTCGATGCCAACACCGATTCGCGTATCGGCTTCTGGAAATGGAATGCGGACACCCGCCTGCAAGCCTTGCAGGACGGCACCGTCGATTTGCACGACGTCACCCTGGTGCTGGATTACGAGGACCTCGACGAATGGGTGCGGGCGTTCGGCCTGGAGACGCTGGACCACCCCTGGTTCCGGGCCTTGAGCCATATCGAGGATTTCAGCGGGCTGCATTCGCCCTTCGGTGAGCGTGCGGAGCCCGTCGGTGCCGAGCCGTTGCCGGGTGAGTTCGATGAGGGCGACATCGAGCACGCGCCCGACGAAACCCCCGAGCCCGAGGCGGAGCTTGAACTGGAACGGGAGGCGCCCGCTCCACGGCCCGTTTCCCCTGAAGAATGGGAGCGCCGCTATCGGGCGGGCGACCCGGCTGCGGCGCTGGCCTTGTCCCACCTTGGCGATGAACCGGGCCAGGCCATGCGCTGGGCGCGACGTGCCTGCGGCCTGGAGGGCGAGGCCGAGGCCACGGCGGCGGCCTGGTTGCGGTTGGCGCAGCTGGCGTTCGAACGCTCCGGCAGCCTGGATGAATTGCAGCAGGCGCGCGGCTGGGTGGAGCGGGCGCAGGCGCTGGATCATCAACTGGACGAGGTCCATGCACTGCTGTTGCTGCAGGCGCGCCTCTGGCTGGATGCCGAGGCCGGGCCGGTGGACGGTGCCCGGGCCTTCGCCGCGCTGGAGCGCCTGTTGCTGCTGAGCGGGCGCAACCAGGCCGAGCACACCGAGGGCTGCATCTGCTTGGCGTCTGCCGCCGTGATGGGCTGGGCTGCCCGGCGGATGCCGAGGCGGCGCGGGTGCCGTGGCGCTCGGCAGCGGCCGATGGCCACGGCCTGGCGACCCGGGCGCTGGTGGAACTGCTGGCGGCCCAGGCCGAAGTCGAGGAGGACGCCGAAGCGGCCGAGCGGCTGTGGCTGGAGGCGCTGAACCACGCCGAGGTCTACCTGGAGTGTTTCGCCGATCGTGACGATCTCCAGGTGATCGCCTTCATGCACGGCTTCTGCGGTGAGCTGGCGTTGCGCAGCGACCCCGTCGACTGGGCGGAGGCCGAGGCGCACCTGCTGCGCGCGGCCGAGGCAGGGCATGCCGAGGCCATGGGCCTGTTGGCGGTCGATGTCTACCGCAACCGTCACAGCCCGCTGCGCGACCTGCGCCGGGCGCTGCACTGGGCCTGGCGCTACGGCGCGGCGACTGGCGTGCTGAAGTCGGCCGACGCCGGCTGGCAGCGCTGGGTGTTCGCGCTGTTCTGGCTGCTGCGGCGGTAGGGTGGACGCATCGCCCGACCCATGGCGGGCCGGGCGATGGCGCGTTGCATCAGTAGGTGATGCACACCGACTTCAGCTCGGTGAAGCCTTCGATGGCGGCCTTGCCGAACTCGCGGCCCATGCCCGACTGCTTGTAGCCGCCGAAGGGCAGGTTGGGGTCCACCGGCACGTGGTTGTTGACCCAGACGGTGCCGGCTTCGATGCGCGGGATCAGGTCCATGACCCGGCCCAGGTCGTTGCTCCAGATGCTCGCGGTCAGCCCGTAGCGGCTGTCGTTGAGCATGTCCACGGCCTGGTCGACATCGTTGAAGGGCAGTACCGAGAGCACCGGGCCGAAGATTTCCTCGCGCACCGAGGTCATCCCCTGGGTGACCTTGCCCAGCACCGTGGGCTGCACGAAGTAGCCGGGCAGGTCGGGCTGGCCGCCGCCGGTGCAGAACTGCGCGCCTTCCTCGCGGGCGATGGCCAGGTAGCGCAGCACGCTGGCCTGCTGGCGACGGGAGACCAGGGCGTTGACCTGCGCTTGCGGGTCCATGCCGGCGCCGACCTTGAGTTGCGCCACCTGGCTGGTCAGCGCCTCGACGAAATCCTGGTAGCGGCTGGCGTGCACGTAGAGGCGCGAAGCAGCGGCGCAGACCTGGCCCTGGTTGAGCAGCCCGCCGCCGATGGCGCCGGCCACGGCCTGCTCGATATCGGCATCGGCCAGTACCAGCATGGGGTTCTTGCCGCCCAGCTCCAGGGTGAAGCGGGTCATGTTGTCCAGCGCGGTACGGCCGACCTGCTTGCCCACTGCGGTGGAGCCGGTGAAGGACACCTTGTTCACCAGCGGGTGGCCCACCAGCGCCGCACCGGCGTCGGCACCACCCACCAGCACGTTGAAGGCGCCCGCCGGGATACCGGCCTGGATCGCCAGCTCGGCCAGGCGCAGGGCGGTGAGCGGGGTTTCGTCCGCCGGCTTGATGATGATGGTGCAGCCACAGGCCAGTGCCGGCATCACCTTCCACAGGGCGATCATCATCGGGAAGTTCCACGGCACGATACCGGCGACCACGCCGGCCGGCTCGCGGCGGGTGTAGGCGTTGAAGCGCGCCTGTGCCGGCACGGGGATGGACACGTCCAGCGTCTGCCCTTCGATCTTGGTGGCCCAGCCGGCCATGTAGCGCATGTAGTTGACCGAGGCGCCGACTTCCACCGCGCGGGCGAGGTGGATGGACTTGCCCTGGTTGAGGGTCTCCAGCTGCGCCAGTTCCTCGCCGTGGGTCTCCACCAGGTCGGCGAAGCGCAGCAGCACGCGCTCGCGCTCGGCGGGGGCCAGGCGGCTCCAGACGCCGGAGCGGAAGGTGCGGTGGGCCGAGGCGACCACGGCGTCCACCTGCGGGGCGTCGGCCTGCAGGGTGCGCGAGAGCACCGCGCCGGTGGCGGGGTTGTGCACCTCGCGCGGGGTGCCTTGTGCGCCCTGGTGCTGTTGGCCGTCGATGAACGAGGCGTGGGTACGGTCGACGAAGGCGTCGACGCTGGGGAGGGTGTTGATCAGGGCATTGGACACGATCGGCTCCTGGTTCGGGCAGCGGGATGGGTCGCCCGCATGGGGCGTGCCCCAGCTTAGGGAGTGAGCCGCTGCCGGGCTTGACTCTGCCTGCCACGCGGACATGACCCAGCGTGCAGCGGATGCGGCGTGTCAGGCAGGCGCAACGACCTGGCAGCCGGGAGCAAGCGGCGCCGTGGTGCAGGTGGGATAGTCGGAGTGTCGTCTGCGAGGGCGACGCCATTGTTGCTTGCTCCGTGTCACCACGCTTTGCCGCCGGCCTGGTCATCGGCGGCTTTTTTTTGCCCGCTTTTTGGCGGGAAGGCGGACGAGGTTGGGGCACAGGGCGTAGTTCGTCGCACGGGTAGAGGTACGCAACCCATGCTGCCGGAGCGGCCGATGATCACGGTGTGTGATGGGGCTTCGGATCGATGGGTTTCGCTGCGCTCTACGCCATCCTACGGGCGTGCGAGTTCGTAGGATGGGTAGAGGTACGAAACCCATGCTGCCGGAGCGGCCGATGATCACGGTGTGTGATGGGGCTTCGGATCGATGGGTTTCGCTGCGCTCTACGCCATCCTACGGGCGTGCGAGTTCGTAGGATGGGTAGAGGTACGAAACCCATGCTGCCGGAGCGGCCGATGATCACGGTGTGTGATGGGG
>NZ_QKRU01000092.1:0-8458 GCF_003234055.1 Pseudomonas sp. 57B-090624 | reverse complement strand
TCGGATCGATGGGTTTCGCTGCGCTCTACGCCATCCTACGGGCGTGCGAGTTCGTAGGATGGGTAGAGGTACGAAACCCATGCTGCCGGAGCGGCCGATGATCACGGTGTGTGATGGGGCTTCGGATCGATGGGTTTCGCTGCGCTCTACGCCATCCTGCGGGGCGTGCGAGTTCGTAGGATGGGTAGAGGTACGAAACCCATGCTGCCGGAGCGGCCGGTAATCACGGTGTGTGGTGGGGCTTCGGATCGATGGGTTTCGCTGCGCTCTACGCCATCCTGCGGGGCGTGCGGGCATGTCAGGCTGCTACAAGAGCAGCGGCAGGCAGGGGCAAGACGCCCGGGGAGGGCGGGCGCAGAGTGTTCGGGAACCTGCGGCTTCGACCGCACCGGCCGTGATGGCCGGATAACGATAAACAAGAACAATGCATTCGAGGGCCCTGACGATGTCGATCGACGCCAAGCTCACCGCACATTTGAATCGAGGTACGGTCGGTTTCCCCACCGCGCTGGCCAGCACCATCGGCCTGATCATGGCCAGCCCGGTGATCCTCACCGCCACCATGGGCTTCGGCATCGACGGCAGCGCCTTCGCCGTGGCCATGCTGATCGCCATGGTGATGATGCTCGCGCAATCCACCACCTTCGCCGAGGCGGCCTCGATCCTCCCGACCACCGGCTCGGTCTACGACTACATCGCCTGCGGCATGGGGCGCTTCTTCGCCATCACCGGGACCATCGCGGCGTACCTGATCGTCCATGTGTTCGCCGGCACGGCGGAAACCATCCTCGCCGGCGTCATGGCACTGGTTAACTTCGAGCACCTCAACACCCTGGCCGAATCGGCCGGCGGCTCCTGGCTGCTGGGCGTGGGCTTCGTCATCGTCTTCGGCATCCTCAACGGCTTCGGCGTCAGCGTGTTCGGCAAGGCCGAGGTGATCCTCACCTTCGGCATGTGGACGACGCTGATGGTGTTCGGCATCGCCGGCCTCATCGCCGCGCCCGCCGTGCAGCTGGACGGCTGGTTCGGCACCTCGCTGATCGGCACGGACCTGGTGACCATCCTCTCCCTGGTGGGCATGGCGATGTTCATGTTCGTCGGCTGCGAGTTCGTCACCCCGCTGGCGCCGGACCTGCGCAACTCCGCGCGCACCATGCCGCGCGCCATGGCCCTGGGCCTGTTCGGCGTGGCCTCCTGCATGTTCATCTACGGCGCGGCGATGAAGCGCCAGGTGGAGAACGTGCTGCTCGACGAGGCCACCGGCGTGCACCTGCTGGATACGCCCATGGCCATCCCGCAGTTCGCCCAGCAGGTGATGGGCGACATCGGCCCGATCTGGCTCGGTATCGGCTTCCTCTTCGCCGGCGCCGCCACCATCAACACCCTGATGGCCGGCGTGCCGCGCATCATGTACGGCATGGCCGTGGACGGCGCGCTGCCTAAGGTCTTCGCCTACCTGCACCCGCACTACAAGACGCCGCTGCTGTGCATCGCCGTGGCGGTGCTGATCCCGTGCCTGCACGCCGCATGGCTGGGTGGCAACACCGACAACATCTTCAACCTGGTGCTGGCCGCCGTCTGCGCCTGGAGCACGGCGTACCTGCTGGTGACCCTCTCGGTGGTGATCCTGCGCATCCGCCGCCCGGACCTGCCGCGTGCCTACAAGTCGCCGTTCTTCCCGCTGCCGCAGATCGTCTCCAGCGCCGGCATCCTGCTGGGCATGTGGTTCATCACCCCGCCGGGCATGAACCCCAGGGACATCTACGGCCCCTTCGCCGTGATGCTCGGCCTGACCGCGTCCTACGCGCTGTTCTGGACGGTGGTGGTGCAGAAGGTCAATCCGTTCCGCCCGGTACCGGTGGAGGAGGTGCTGGAGAAGGAATTCGCCGCCGAGCCGGGCATCCACGCCAGCGAGAGCTATGGCCATGCTTCTCGCGCTGCGTGAGTTCTTCGGCAACGGCCGCGCGCCCTCCGGCTACCGGCCGGGGGCGACCCTGGCCCTCGTGCGGCGCAACCTCGGCGGCCTCGCTTTCGAGGCGCTGGAGCCAGGCCGGGGGCGCTTCACCCTGGAGGGCGGGCTGAGCGTCGAGGCCCGCGAGCGCACCCAGTCGGAGCTGCTGATGCACCTGGTGCTCACCGAATTCGAACTGCGGGTGCCTTCCAGCGGGCAGGGCGTGGCGAAGCTGGAGCTGCGCCACACCGGCGCCATCCGCCGCCAGGGCCTGGCCTGCACCCGGCGCGCCGGGGAAGCGGCCGGGCTGGCTGGCGTGATCGCTGCGCTGGAGGGCGACGAGGCCTTGCGGGCCGCACTGATGCCGCTGGACTTCAAACGCCTGCGCATCGAGCGCGACGGCGGTCACTGGCAGGTGCTGCTGGAGCACATGGGCGCCAGCGAAGTGGTCAACCGCATGCCGGCGTTCCGTCGCTACATTCGCCTGGACGAGGCGCAACGGGCTCACCTGCTGAATGCGCTGCCAATACTGGCCCGGGTGCTGGCGGGGTTCTGAGCGGATTCAGGCCCCCGTCGCGGGGGCCTTCTTCATGCCCGGGATCAGCACCAGCTGGCGCAGGTCGGCGACCTTGAGGTCCAGGCTCTTGCCGCTGGGGGACAGCGCCAGTTCGCCGATGGCGTAGACGCGGAAGTAGTCGACTTCCTCCCTCAGCAAGCCGTCCAGGTAGCCCTTGAAGCGGTAGGCGTCCATCTGCTCCTTGGCGATGTAGAGGAACACCGGCTTGTTGTCGATGCGGTCGTAGAACTTCAGCTTGAAGCCGCTGCCGTAGCGGTCCACCAGCAGCGCGCCGCCCTGCAGCACCCGGTTGGCGTTGCCCGGCCTGGCGTACTTGATCGCCTTGAAGTACGCCCCGAGCGGCATCTCGCCTTCGCCCACCACGCGCAGGCGCATGGCCTTGAACTCCTCGTCGCTAAGCTCCAGCCGTGCCTGCCGGTAGCACTCCACCAGGCGCTCCAGGCTGTTGGTGCGCTGGTTGATCGACTTCCTCTCGGTGCGTGGCGCAGGGGCTTCCCGAGGCGGGTGGCCGGGCTTCTTCTCATCGGGCGCAGAGAGGGCGGCGGGTGCCTCGGTGGCCGGCCTGGCCCGCTCGACCGGGGGCTCGAAGACATCGATGTAGTCGTGCAGCTTGCGCCTGGCGTGGCGCTGCCGGGTGTCGCTCTCGGTCTCGCCGGGCAGCTTGCCCTCTGCGTCCTCGTCTTCCTCGCCGCTCATCCATTGGCAATCGGGCGCATGGGCCGAGTGCGGGTTCTCGCGAAAGTGCGCGGCCTTGTAGGTCTCGTTCGGCTGCTTGTCGTAGTTGGCGGCGGTGACCTTGGTGCCCAGTGCGCGGCAGGCCTCGCTGGAGCACAGGAAGTCGAAGCGGCTGCGCGGCTCGGGCTGGGAGAAGAACGCCCGCCGGGCTTCGGCGATGGACAGCACCTCGTCCAGCTGGACGCAGTAGGCACGGGTGATCGGGGCTTTGCTGGGCATCCGGGAACGTTTCCCTGGCTGGGGTCTTAAGCGCGATTATGCAGGCTGGCGCGATGGCGGCAAACGGGGGCTTGGAGTGGGCGGCGGGCGGGTGTTAGGTTCTCGGCGTGTCGTCATTCAACAAGGAGTGATTCATGGCATCGCACAAGATGAAGGGCCCCAGGACCGCCGGCTTCAAGCCGGGCATGGGCACCGCCCACCCGAAGAAGAGCCGGGGCGCCCGCAAGGAGCGCTCGGGCACCCAGGCCCTGGTGATCGCCGGCGGCATCGTATTGCTGGTCATCGTGCTGGCGGTGCTGGCCCGCTAAGGCGCGACAGGTTCACCAACGAAAGCCCCAGCCAGTGTGCCGGGGCTTTTGTTTTGGCTATCTCCGCGTTGGCTGTCGTGGTTCGCGGTGCTTGCCGGATGCCCATGAATTCCCTGCACCATCGCTGATGGGTTTCGCTTCGCTCTACGCCATCCTACGAAGGTGCCGCCACGTGCACGCTGAGTTGGCTCCCCGTAGGGGCGCTGCGTGCTCAGCCGGGAACCGAACAATGCACCTCTTCACGCCCCGTGGCCGAGGCGATGCGTATGGCATGCCCCACGCTTGAGCCGGGCATGCTGCCCATTGGCGAGGAGCGGCCGGCGTACTGCTCTGCTGGCACCGAAACTGCATCTTCAGAGGCCATCGAGTCCTTGTTGCGCTCGCATAGATAACATGTTAACAATCTCGCAACAAAAACAAGACAACTCCGGAGGTTCGTATGCGTGCTCAAGAAGCTCGTGGCGGTCTGGAAGACTGGCAGGCGGCGCTGCAGTCCATCTGTGGCAGGTTCGAGACCCGGCTGGCGACCAGCCGTTCGCTGTTCATCGGCGAGATCTCCTCGCAGTGCCATTCCGGCCTCACCATGGCGCACCTGCGCACCAATGCCGGGCTCATTTCCCGCGCTTCCCTCAAGGCCGACCGCGATGACGATCGCCACTGCTTCCTGATCAGCCAGCGCAGCGGTTTCTCCCGCGTGATGCAGGGCGGGGTGAGCATCGACCTGGCGCCTGGCGAACTGCTGCTGATGGATTCGGTGGGCGCCTGCGAGATCACCCCCTTCGGCCTCATCGACCACGCTTCCCTGCACCTGCCCCGGGTGGCGGTGGAGCGGGCGTTCAAGTCCAAGCAGGCCAAGTTCGGCAAGATCTCCTCCAGCCGCGCCAGCGGCAAGATGCTCCACCTGCTGATGGACCAGCTGTGCCGCGAGCAGGCCGCCTCGGATGACGCCGAAAGCGAGGCCCTGGAGAGTGCCTTCATCTCCCTGCTGGAGCCGGCGCTGGGCCAGGACTGCGCGCAAGCCGCATCGAGCGACTCGTTGCAGGGCGCCAACCTGCGCAGCTATGTGCAGAAGATCATCGACGAGTCGCTGTCCCAGCCCAACCTCACGCCCCTGGCCCTGGCCAATCGCCTGGACATCTCGGTGCGCCACCTGTACCGGCTGTTCGAGGAGGAGGGCGACAGCGTCTGCCGCTACATCCAGCGCTCACGCCTGAAGCGCAGCGCCGACGACCTGGCCAACCCCATCCTCAGGGGCGAGTCCATCACCTCGATCGCCTACAAATGGGGCTTCACCGACTCGGCGCACTTCAGCCGCTCGTTCAAGAAACACTTCGACCGCTCGCCCAAGGACTACCGCGCCGGTGCGTTGATGCAGGCGGCCGCCGGGTTCTGACGGCCGCCCCATCGGCTAGCCCAGCTGCGTGGCCAGGTGCTCCACCCGGTCACGCAGGAAGCCGGCGAAGGCCTCGCCCGGTTGCTGCAGCTGGATGAAGGCCAGCATCGGGTCCTCCACTGCTGTGCGCACCCCCGCCAGTTCCTCCATCACCGCCAGGCCGCAGAAGGGCACGTAGGCTTCCGCGTAGCCGCCCTCGTGCACCAGTACCAGGCGCCCACCGCAGAGCGCATCCGCCGCCTCGCGCAGCAGCGCCGTCATCGCCCGGAACGAGTCGCTATGCAGCAGCATGCGCGCCAGCGGGTCCACGGCATTGGCGTCGTAGCCGCAGGCCACCACGATCAGCTCCGGGCGGAAGCGCTGCAGCGCCGGCAGCACGATGCGGCGCATGGCCTGCAGGTAGGCGTCATGCCCGCTGCCGGCCGGCAGGGGGATGTTGATGTTGCTGCCCAGGCCCGCGCCGCGCCCGCGATCCTCCACACCGCTGTAGCCCGGCGGGTAGCAGTTCTCCTGGTGCAGCGAGAGGGTCAGCACCTCGCCGTCTTCCTCGTAGATCGACTGGGTGCCGTTGCCGTGGTGCACGTCCCAGTCGATCACAGCGACCCGGCGCAGGCCGTGTTGCACCCGGGCGGCCTCGATGGCGATGGGGATATTGGCGAGGAAACAGAACCCCATGGCCTGGTCGGCGAGGCAGTGGTGGCCCGGCGGGCGCGACAGCGAGTAGGCGTTGTCCGCCTCGCCACGCAGCACGCAGTCGACGGCGGCGATGGCCAGGCCGGCGGAGAGCCTGGCGATCTCGTAGCTGCCCGGGCCGATGGGCGCCTCGCTGCCCAGCTCGCCGCCACCGGCATCGCTCAGGGCCTTGAAGCGCTCCAGATAGCGCGCCGGGTGGACGCGCAGCAGGTCCTCGTGCGTGGCTGGCTCCGCGCCGCGTTGCAGCAGTTGGCGGGAGAGGCCGGAAACATCCAGCAGGCTCTTCAGCCGGCGCTTGGTCTCGGGGGATTCGGCGAAGCCCGTGGCGGCCGGCGGCTGCACCCAACCGCCCACCGGCAGGGTCAGGGCGTGCATGCCGGCGCTGTGCCAGAAGCAGAGTTCATCGGAAAAGAAGGCGGTACGGCGGCTCATGGTTGGACTCCGTTGTCGTCGAGGGAGGGGGTGGGTTCGCCGGCGCGCAGGCGGCTGGCGCTCAGGGCGGCGAAGGACAGCAGCAGGCAGGTGGCGCTGAGGAGCAGGACGCCGCGCATGCCGGCGCTGCTTTCCAGCAGCGGGCCGGCGATGGCCGGGCCCAGGGCGAGGCCGCCGCCGATCAGCAGGTTGGTGGTGTTCATCAGGCGGCCGTCACGGTCCAGGTCGGCCAGGCAGGCGAGGATGAACGGCAGGGCGAAGGTCCAGGTGTACTTGAACACCAGGGCGGCGGTGGCGAAGCGCGCGAGGCCGGGCTGGTCCAGCAGGAGCAGCACGGCGCCGGCCATCAGGCCGTAGCCGAGCAGCAGCATCGCCCCGCGCGGCCAGCGCCTGCCGATCAGTGCGGCACAGGCGGCACCGGCGATGCCCAGCAGGGTGGCGATGGCGAGGATACGCCCGCTGCTGGCCGGGTCGATGGCCGCGGCGCTGGCGATGCTGCCGATGAAGGTCCACACGCCGCTGAGCCCGACGTAGAACGCCAGCACCGCGAACAGCGCCAGCAGCGCGCGCCAGCCCAGGCCGCCGCGCTCCCTCACCGGCGCCCGGGTGGACGCGGCCATGGCCTGGAAGCTGCCGGCCAGCGGCAGGCACAGCAGCATCAGCAGGGCCAGGCCGAGGTACAGCGCCTGCAGGCCGAAACGCGCGAACAGCGGTGGCAGCAGCCACAGGCCGATGGCGCCGAGCACCAGCTGGCCCATGACCCACAGGCCATAGACGCGGTCCCGGTCCTGGCTCTGCGCCGCGCTGGCGATGCACAGCACCATCAGCGTGCCGCCGGCCAGGGCGCTGACCACGCGCAGGACCATCAGCGGGTGGAAGGCACTTACCCAGGCCGAGGCCAGGTTGGCGACGATGAACAGCAGGGCCGCGCCCCGCGCCACCAGGCGCCAGTCCAGGCGTGGCTGCCAGAGGTAGGCGGGCAGGGTGGCCAGGCTCATGGCGGCCAGTTCGGCGGAGAACAGCTGGCCGATCTGCGCCGGGCCGAGGCCGAGCTGGAGGGCGTACTGGGTGGCGATGGCCGGTGCCGCCATCAGCACGCAGGGGACGATGGCGGCGAACAGCACGATGGCCAGCAGGCGGGAGCGGGGCAGCCCCGCAGGAGTGGCGGTGGTCATGGCAGGGCCCTCAGAAGACATGGACGAAGCGCAGCAGCAGGTTGTCCTGCTCGAAGGCGTTCTCGGTGGCGACGTTGCGCGTCAGGCCCAGCAGCACCTGGTTGCGCGGGTCCAGCCAGTGGCCGACCTCGAAGCCGAGCTGGGTGTAGCGCTGGTGGGTGTCGTCGAGGGTGCGACCATTGAATTCCAGCTCGCCGCCGTCGGCGTGGATCAGGCGCAGGGCGCCGTAGGTGCTGGGGGTGAAGTCATAGGAGGCGAAGGCTTGCAGGCGGTAGAGCGGCTTCTGCTCCAGGTCCTGGCCGAAGTAGTCGTCGTTCTTGCCGTAGAGCTGGGCTTCGAGGTTGGCTTCCAGCATCCACTTCTCGCCCACGCCCTGGGTGTAGTTGTAGTTGAGGTGCAGGGCCCAGCGGTTGGCTCCCGGGGAGGCGTCCGGGTTGCGCCCGTGGTACTCGCCCACCGGCACCGTGAGCAGGGTCAGCAGGCCGCTGTAGGTGCGCGATTGCGGGTCGTTGATGAAGAACAGCGTGCCGCCCACCTGTGGGTCGCCCAGGCCGCGTTCGCTGCTGCGGCTGGCGGCACCGGGCGCGCGGATGTCGACGTCCACGTAGGGCACGATGAACTGCGGGGTGCACAGGGTGCCGCAGATGTCGGTGAAGATCAGCTGGCGCCAGGCGAAGGCGTTGGTCGCGAGGTCGGCCTTGCCGGTGGTGTCGCCCGCGCCGTGGTAGTCGTTGGCGCGGGTCAGCGGCAGGTAGCCGACGCCGAGCACCGTGCCCACCGGTGCGGAGACGAAGTCGCGGGCGTTGAGGTCGGCGGCCTGGGCACCGGTTGCGGCGAGCGCAACGGCGAGGGCGACGATCTGAGGGAGCAGGGGCGAATGGCGGCTGTGCATGTGCAGGTTTCCTCTGGCGGATGGTGAGTGCAGGCAAAGGCTCCCCGTCCCGCCTTCTTCAGGGCGGGTGGAGGGGTGCGGGG
>NZ_QKRU01000091.1:0-24499 GCF_003234055.1 Pseudomonas sp. 57B-090624 | reverse complement strand
TCCTGATATCAGCCAAGCCCCGCTTGGGCGGGAAAGCAACGACCGCAGGGCGGCTCGCGGGAGGGGGCTCCCGGCCTGCACCGGTGGCGCTTGGGCCCTGGATCGATGGGTTTCGCTGCGCTCCACACCCTCCTACGGGCGGGCGTGGCATGTGGGGTCCGTAGGATGGGTAGAGCCTAGCGAAACCCATGCTGTGGTGGCTGATGACGTGGGTGTGGGCTAGGGCTGGGAACGATAGGGTTCGCTGCGCTCCACGCCCTCCTACGGGCGGGCGTGGCATGTGGGGTCCGTAGGATGGGTAGAGCCTGGCGAAACCCATGCTGTGGTGGCTGATGACGTGGGTGTGGGCTAGGGCTGGGAACGATGGGTTTCGCTGCGCTCCACGCCCTCCTACGGGGCGGGGATCACCGGGCCGAGGCGCAGTTGCATGGCCACGCGGTCGGCCAGGCCGAAGGCCTTTTCCTCCTTGAGGCGGCGGATCAGCTCGTCGTGCAGCTCGGCTTCCTCCAGCGGGCGGAAACCGAGCCGGGCGTAGTAGGGGGCGTTCCAGGGGATGTCGGCGAAGGTGGTCAGGTACAGCGCATCGTGGCCGCGTGCCTCGGCCCAGTCGCGGGCGGCGGCGATCAGGCGACGGCCGATGCCGCGACGGCCCAGGGAAGGCAGCACGTCCAGTTCCGCCAGCAGGGCGATGCCGCCGAGCACCTCCACCAGGGCGAAGCCCACGGCCATGCCGCCGCCCTCCTGTGCCACCCACAAGCGGCCTTCGGCCTGCCCCTGGGCCAGCAGTGCCTGGGGCACGGTCGCCTCGCGCAGGAGTTCGGGAATGGTGCCCTCCGGGAACAGGCTGGCGGCGGCGCGCTCGATCTCGGCCAGCACCGCCAGGTGATGGGGCTCGGCCGGGACTACCGGGTAGTCCTCCTGGGCGGGCATCAACGCCACTCGCCTTGCTGGTCCACCAGCGTGCGCTCGCCCCGGGTCACGCTCAGGTGGCCGTCTTCGCCGACGACGTAGCGGGTATCGCCGTTGTTGAACTCGTAGCCCAGGGCTTGGCAGGGGGTGACGCCATCGGCACACAGGCGCATGAGCTGGCGGCCCTTGAGTTCCAGGGTGTTGCCGCTCTTCTTGCTGGTGCCGCGGTAGAGCACGTTGTCGCAGCCGACGGTGCCTTCCTCGCACTGCTCGATGATTTCGATGCGGTAGCCGGGGGTTTCCAGGGTCTGTGCCGGCAGCGGACCGGCGACGAGGAGCAGGGGCAGGGCGAGGGTGTATCTCATGACAGGGCGTTCCGGGGCTGGAGTTGGCTGCGGTACTGGCCGGGCGTGATGCCCTTCCAGCGTTTGAAAGCATGGATGAAGTTGGACAGTTCGCCATAGCCGAGGCGTTCGGCGATCTCTTCCAGTCGGATGCCGTCGGTGGCCAGCAGTTCCTCGGCCAGGGCGTTGCGCACTTCCTCCTGCAACTGGCGGAAGGAGGTGCCTTCGGCGTCCAGGCGGCGACGCAGGGTGCGCGAGGTCATGTGCAGCTCGTTGGCGATGCGCTCCATGTCCGGCAGCAGACCCGGCTGGGACAGCAGGCGATCGCGGATGCGCCCGGCGAGCCCCACGCGCACCCGGCGGCGCGCCAGCAGTGCCTTGCACTGGGCTTCGCACTGCTGCGCCACCTGCGGGTTGGCGCCGGGCAGCGGCAAATCGAGCAGGGCGCGGGCGAAGACGATGCGATTGTCCTGTGCGCCGAAGCCCGGCGTCACGCCCAGCAGTTCGCGGTAGGGCGTGGCGTCGGCCGGCGCGGGCAGGGCAAGGCTCACGCGCTGCAGCGGCAGGTCGGCATTGTTCAGGTCGCGCTGCACGCTGAGGGCCCCGGAGATGTCGCGCTCCAGCAGGAAGCCGCGCAGGTCCTCGGGCAGGCCGCGCCCCTCCAGCACCAGGTGCGCTTCGTCGTCGTGCTCTTCCAGGCGCATGGTGTGGAAGGCGTAGGTCAGATCCAGGTAGCGCAGGCCCAGTTCGGCGGCACTGCGGTAGGTGGGGCTGCTGAGCAGGGCGAAGCCCCAGATGCCATAGGTGCTGAGGTGGTAGCGGCGGCCGGCCTTGAGGCCGATGCCGGGGATGTGCCCGAGGGCCTGGACGATATTGCGCACCAGCGCCAGTTCCTGCTGCGAGTCGACCTCGGCGCCGGGGTCGGCCAGGGCGTTCCAGTCCAGGCCGGTACCGGCCAGGCAACGCTCCACGGCGAGCCCGTGGTCGAGGCCGAACTGGGTGAGCAGCTGCACGCTGATGGCACTGCGGCGGGGTGGCCAGTGGGAAATGTCCTGCATGTCGTGTCGCGTTCCTTGGCGGTTGAACGGGCATTTCTGTCCGAAAAGCACAATTCGCTGTCCGATCATGCCATAAACAGCGTGCGCCGCCGCGCATTAGCATCCTCTCATCCGCACGTTCGGCTGGCCTGGTCCCCGACGGTTGCGGCGAGCATGGGAGAAAACAATGAACAACAATCCCCAGCACCCGGCGCCCCTGCGCGTGCTGATCATCGGTGCCGGCTTCGGTGGCCTCGGCCTGGCCATCCGCCTGCAGCAATGCGGCATCGAGGATTTTCTGATCCTCGAGAAGGCCGCCGACCTCGGCGGTACCTGGCGTGACAACACCTACCCCGGCGCGGCCTGCGACGTGCCTTCGCACCTCTACTCCTTCTCCTTCGAGCCCAAGCTCGACTGGTCGCGCAAGTTCGCGCCCCAGGCGGAGATCCACGCCTACCAGCAGCAGTGCGCCGAGCGCCACGGCCTGCGCCGGCGCATCCGCTTCGGCACCGAGGTGGCCGGCGCCCGCTTCGACGAGGCGGCGGCGCTGTGGCGGGTGGAGACCACCACGGGCGAGCATTTCAGCGCCCGTGCCCTGGTCAGCGCCTGCGGGCAGCTGAACCGGCCGGCCATGCCGCGCCTGCCCGGCATCGAGAATTTCACCGGCGAGGTGTTTCACTCGGCGCGCTGGAACCACGACTACGACCTGGCCGGCAAGCGCGTGGCGGTGATCGGCACCGGCGCCAGCGCCATCCAGTTCGTGCCGCAGATCGCGCCGCAGGTGGCGCAGCTGCACCTGTTCCAGCGCTCCGCCGCCTACGTCATCGCCAAGCCCGACCGCGCCTACCGCCCATGGGAGCTGGCGCTGATGAAGCGCCTGCCGGCGCTGCAGAAGGTCGACCGGCTGCTCAAGTACATCCAGCACGAGGCGCGCGCCCTGGCCTTCACCGTCTTCCCGCCGCTGATGAAGGTGATGCGCCTGGGCTTTCACCTGCACCTGGCGCGCAGCATCCGTGACCCGGAGCTGCGTCGGCGCCTGCAGCCGGACTACCCGCTGGGCTGCAAGCGCATCCTCATCTCCAACGACTTCTACCCGGCCCTGTCGCGGGACAACGTCGAGCTGGTGGAGCAGGCCATCACCGGCGTCAGCGAGCGTGGCGTGCTCACCGCCGACGGCCGCGAGCGCGAGGTGGACGCGATCATCTATGGCACCGGTTTCGCCGCCACCGATTTCCTCGCCCCCATGAGCATCCAGGGTCGCAGTGGCCGCGACCTCAACGAGGCCTGGCGCGAGGGCGCCGAAGCCTACCTGGGCATCAGCGTCAGCGGCTTCCCCAACCTGTTCATCCTCTACGGGCCGAACACCAACCTGGGGCACAACTCGATCCTCTACATGCTGGAAAGCCAGTTCGCCTATGTGCTCGGCTGCCTGCGCGCGCTGCAGCGCGACGGCCTGCGCTACATGGACCTCAAGCCCGAGGTGCAGCGCCGCTTCAACGACAGGCTGCAGCACGCCGTACGCCATACGGTGTGGGAGCGTGGCTGCAACAGCTGGTACAAGACCGCCGATGGCCGCAACACCAACAACTGGCCCGGCTTCACCCTGACCTACCGCCAACAGACCCGCCAACCGGAGCTCGACCACTATGAATGCGTCCGTTGATTTCACCGCGCCCGATGCCGGCCAGCCGCTGTTGCGTGCGGTGCTGCGTGGGGGCTTGCGGGTGCTGTTCCGGGGCCTGGTGCGCCCGCCGATGCCCATCGCCGGGCAGCGGGCGGTGATCCGCGCGCTGACCTCCACCCCGGTGGCGATGCGCGGCGTCACCCGCAGCCGCGACAGCCTCGGCGGGGTGCCCTGCGAATGGCACCGCCCGGCACAGGACAACGGCAGCGTGCTGCTCTACCTGCATGGCGGTGCCTTCCTCATCGGCGCCGCCGCGACCCACCGCGCCATCACCGCCACCCTGGCGCGCCGTGGCGGGTTGTCGGTCTGTGCGCTGGACTACCGCCTGGCGCCCGAACACCCGTTCCCCGCCGCCCGCCAGGACGCCGTGGCCGCCTACCGCGCGCTGCTGGCCCAGGGCTACGCTAGCGAACGCATCTTCATCGGTGGTGATTCCGCCGGGGGCAACCTCAGCCTGATCACCGCCCTGGAGCTCGGTCGCCAGGGGCTGCCGCAGCCGGCGGGGCTGGTGCTGCTGTCGCCGGTGACCGACTTCAGCGGCGAGCAGATGCACCAGCCGCTGGCCGGCGACCCGCTGCTCAATCCGCTGTGGATGGAACAGGCCATCAGCCTCTACGCCCCTGCCGGACTGGATCGCCGCGACCCCGGGCTGTCGCCGATCTACGCCGACCTGGCCGGCCTGCCGCCGATCCTGGTGCAGGTGGGCGAGGACGAGCTGCTGCTCAACGACAGCCTGCGCCTGGCGGACGCGGCGCGGGCGGCCGGGGTGCCGGTGCGCCTGGAGCGCTACCCGGGGCTGTGGCATGTGTTCCAGGCCCACGCCGGCATGCTGCGTGCCGCTGACCAGGCGCTGGCCAGCATCCTCGCCTTCATCCACGCCCGCAGCGGCGAGGGGGCTTGAAATGCACAACATCCTCATCACCGGCGCCGCGTCCGGCATCGGTCGGGCCACCGCGCGACTGTTCCACCAGAAGGGCTGGACGGTGGGCCTGCTGGACATCGCCCCGCAGCCGCTGGAAGAACTCTCCACCGAACTGGGCGGGCTCTGGTACCAGGCCCTGGACGTCACCGACCTGGCCGCCGTCGAAGGCGCCCTGGCGGACTTCTGCGGGCGCCACGACGGCCAGTTGCGGCTGCTGTTCAACTGCGCGGGCCTGCTGCGCTTCGGCCACTTCGAGACGATCGATGTGGCCGAGCATGCGCGCATCCTCGCGGTGAACGTGCTGGGCCTGGTGCAGATGACCCACGCGGCCTTCCCCTATCTCAAGACCACCGCCGATGCCCAGGTGATCAACATGGGCTCGGCCTCGGGCCTCTACGGCACGCCGCACATGGCCAGCTACTCCGCCTCCAAGTTCGCCGTGCGCGGCTTCACCGAGGCCCTGGAGCTGGAGTGGCGGCGCCATGGCATCCGTGTCGGCGACCTGATGCCGCCCTTCGTGCGTACCCCGATGGTCGAGAGCCAGCGCTTCGAACCGCCGACCCTGCGCCGCCTCGGGGTGAACCTCAAGGCCGAGGACATCGCCGAGGCCGCCTGGCAGCAGGCCCATGGCGCCGCCGTGCACCGGCCCATCAGCCTGCTGTTCAAGCTGATGTACTGGTCCGGGCAGGTGTCGCCGCCGTGGGTCAGCCGGCTGATCATGGGCCGGCTGAGCCGGGAGTAGGGCGGCCGACGGGTTCATGGCTGCAGCCGACATCCGGTGGGCCCCCGCTTCCGCGAGGGTGACGGTGCCTGCGCAGGCTTCCATGCACGCGGTCATCCCCGCGCAGGCGGGGCTCCGCTGGACAGGCATCTCCGGGTGGCTTTGCGCGTGAGTCGGCAGCGTATAGTCTGGCCGGCCGCACCTCCCTGGTGCGCCCCGCAAGGACGCTTTCCATGACCCCCTGGTTCGCCTACGCCTGTCTCGCCCTGTCCATGCTGCTGGTCGGCGGCAATATCGCCATCGGCAAGCTGGTGCTGGCCGAGGTGCCGCTGTTCGTCTTCGCCTGCCTGCGTTTTCTCATCGCCGCCCTGGTGCTGGCGCCGGGCATGGTGTCGACCAGGGTGCGCCGGGGGCTGGATGCCACGGCCGGCAAGGGGCTGTTCCTGCAGGCGTTCTTCGGCTGCTTCCTGTTCAGCCTGTTCATGCTCTATGGCGTGCAGCACACCAGTGCCACCAGTGCGGGCATCATCACCAGCGCGACGCCGAGCGTGGTGGCGCTGCTGGCCTGGTTCTGGCTGCGCGAGCGGATCGGCGCACAGGGCGCGCTGGCAATCGCCCTGGCGGTAGCGGGAATCGCCCTGCTCAACCTGCTGGGCGGCGGCGAGGGCGGTACAGGCAGCGTGCTCGGCAATACGCTGGTGCTGGGCGCAGTGCTGGCCGAGGCGATCTTCGCCATCTATTCGCGGCGCCTGTCCCTGGCGCTGCATCCCTGGGCCATGGCCTTCGGCGTGAACCTCGCGGGGCTGGCGCTGTTCCTGCCCTTGGCACTGTTGCAGGCCCCCGCGTTCGACTGGATGGCGATAAGCCCGGCGACCTGGGCCTGGGTGTTGTTCTATGCGCTGAGCGCCAGCGTGCTGTCCTTCCTGCTCTGGTACCGCGGCATCAGCCAGGTCCAGGCCAGCGTGGCCGGGCTGTTCACCGGGCTGATGCCGGTGGGCGCAGTGCTGGTCGGTGGCCTGCTGCTGGGCGAAGGGCTGAACGCCGGGCAGGCCCTGGGCATGGCCCTGGTGCTGGGTGCCATCGGCCTCGGTGGGCGGGCGGAGCGACGGGCGGTTTCGCCCGACGGTGCCTGAAGTGCCGCCCGTCGTGCCAGGCGAAGGAAAGTTCGCTCGGCGGCGGGCAGACCGGCCGAGCTGACGCTAACCTGCACCTTGATGCAGTCGATCGTTGTGCGTGAGAAAAGCAGCGGCCATCTCCTTCACGGGGGCTGGCCAGGGTGGTGCCCCGCGTCCGCAGGGCCGCCCGTGGCGACGCCGCCAGGCGTCGCGAGGCCGAAGCCTTCGGCCGTCTACAAGCGAAACTCATCAATCGCCAGAGAGGAGGTCGTTACCATGAGCACAACCTTCCACGATGACGTCAGCAGCAATGTTCTACGGCGCATGAAAGAGGGCGGTTTCGATTTCGCCCGGGTCCATCCCATCGAGTTCTACGCCATCTTCCCCGACGAGGACCGGGCCCGGATGGCTGCGCGAAAGTTCTGCGGTGAATGGCTGAACGCCCAGGTGTCGCCCCGCGACGACGGGGCCTGGCACCTGCAGGTGAGCAAGGTGATGTACGCCACCCACGCCGGCATCGGCGATTTCGAACACGACCTGGAGGAGCTGGTCGTGCCCCTCGGCGGGACCCTGGATGGATGGGGCGTGACCCAGGAACTCCCCGCGCCTGCGCGCTGAGTTCCCCAACGCCTGGTAATCACCGGCCAGCCCTGTGCTGGCCGGTGTCGTTCCAGGTGCCTGAAAAAACTTACCTTTTCCTGACTCGACCTCGGCATGGGCTTTGCCTCAGACTCCGGAAACGGAGGGCTGACATGACCGATATCCTGATTCTTACCCATGCCGATTTCTGTCCGGCTGGCCATCTCGCGAGCGTGCTGGACGCGCAAGGCCGGGCCTTCACCGTGTTGCGCGTGGACCAGGGCGAGCTGGACGGCCATGACCTCGATCGCCCGCGCGCGGTCGCGGTGATGGGCGGGCCGATGAGCGTCAACGACCCACTGCCCTGGATCGAGGCAGAAATCGAAGCACTGCGGCATTTCATCGCGCGGGACATCCCCATCATCGGCCACTGCCTCGGCGGCCAGCTGCTGGCACGGGCGCTGGGGGCGGCGGTGCATCGCATGCCCTATACCGAGATCGGCTGGCAGCCGCTGGAGAAACGCGCGCTGGCAGTGGGCAACCCCTGGGTGGCGCACCTGCCCATGCAGTTCCCGGTCTACCAGTGGCACAGCGATACCTTCGACCTGCCCAGCGGTGCGCAGTGGCTGTTCGACAGCCCCTGGTGCCCCAACCAGGGCTTCTCCTGGGGCGACAAGGTGCTGGCCCTGCAAGGCCACCCGGAGATGACCGAGGAACTGGTGCAACTGTGGCTCACCGACTGGGCCCACCTGCTCGACGAGACCCAGCCCAGCCAGCAGTCCAGGGAGCGCATGCTCAAAGACCTGCCGGCCAAGGTGGAGGCGCTGCACCAGGTGGCGGAAGGGTTCTACCGACGCTGGCTGGACCTGGCCTTCCAGGACCAGCCCCTGCGCTCGGCCCCGGCCTTGAGCGCCTAGCGCCGAGTTCTTCTTGCAACAGTGTCGGGTTGCACCCGACCTACATCAGGCGCAGACCCTGTAGGGGCGAATTCATTGGCTCTGTCTGCGTTAAGTGTTGCTAGAGGATTTGAGTCCAGCTGATTGCCGAGCTCTGATGATGTTTCTGGTTTCGCCCCCCGGGCGAGTCTCTTTCTTCAGTCGCCAAGAAAGAAACCAAAGAGGCTTGCCCCATCATCCGGCCCCGGCTTCGCCGGGGTTCCCTCACTCCATCGTCGCTATCGGGGGCCGGCGCGATGGGCCATCCATGGCCTGGCGCGCCTCTCGCGGCATCCATGCCGCTCGTCCCCCGGCGCAACGACTGCGTTCGGCCTCCTGGAGGGGCGTTGGCGGCTGCTCCAACTTCTTCGTCCAGCGCATCGCCATGTGGTGCGCACGGGCTTTCGTAGGATGGGTCGGGCGGCGTTCCGCGAGCGAAGCGAAACCCATGCGGTGAAGGTGGCACAAACCCTCAAGCGCCCGGAAAGTACCGTGCTTGAGCGCCTGCATTAAAACCACAACAGCTAACGCCGACAGAGCCAATTCATTCGCCAAGCGACGCGCAGCGCCGCCGCTCTCCTGCCGCGGTAAACCCCAAGGCCCGACGCCGTGCCGTGATCGACAGCGCCTGGTGGAGGTAGAAAGCGACCTCCACCCTACGCAGCGGTCAGGCCCGGGGTGGGAGCGAATTCATTCGCGAAGAGGGCCGCACGGCGCCTCGGGCAGGCCCGCTAACGCCCACCCATGATCGCGATGTAGTCCTGGGTCCAGCGGCTGTAGGGCACGCATTGGCCGTCACCGCACTTGGCCTGGGGTGTCTTCCAGAAGGCGATCTTGTCGAACTGGTCGTAGCCGTTGGTGGCGCAGCCGCCGGCGCCGAGCAGTTCGCTGTCGGTGCAGCCCTTGGGCACTGCCGGCACCGAGCCGAACCAGGCCGCCACGTCGCCCTGCACCTTGGGCTCCAGGGACCAGTTCATCCATTTGTAGGCGCAGTTGGGGTGCTTGGCCTCGGCGTGCAGCATGGTGGTGTCGGCCCAGCCGGTGGAGCCCTCCGTGGGGATGGTGGAGGCGACGGGCTGCTTTTCGCCGCGCAGGGCGTTGACCTGGTAGGGCCAGGAGCCCGAGGCGGCCACGCCTTCGTTCTTGAAGTCGCTCATCTGCACGGTCGCGTCGTGCCAGTAGCGGTGGATCAGCGGTTGCTGGCCGCGCAACAGGGCGATGACGGCGGCGTACTGCGCCTCGCTCAATTCATAGGGATCGCGGATGCCCAGCTCGGGCCGGGTGCGGCGCAGGTAGAGGGCGGCGTCGGCAATGTAGATGGGGCCGTCGTAGGCCTGTACCCGGCCCTTGTTGCTCTTGCCGTCGGGCAGGGTGGTCTCCTCGAACACCACGTTCCAGCTCGTCGGCGGCTTGGGGAAGACCTGGGTGTTGTACATCAGCACGTTCGGCCCCCACTGGTAGGGCGTGCCGAAGTGCTGCCCGGCCACGGTGTGCCAGGGGGCGTCCCTGAGCCGCTCGTCGACGTTCTTCCAATTGGGGATCAGCGCGGTGTTGATCGGCTGCACGCGCTTGCCCGCCACCAGGCGCAGGGAGGCATCGCCCGAGGCTGTGACCAGGTCGTAGCCGCCCTTGGCCATCAGGCTGACCATCTCGTCGGAGGTGGCGGCGGTCTTCACGTTGACCTTGCAGCCGCTGTCCTTTTCGAAGGCGGTGACCCAGTCGTAGGCCTTGTCGGTCTCGCCGCGCTCGATGTAGCCGGGCCAGGCGACGATGTCGAGCGCGCCTTCGCCCGCGCCGATCTGCCTGAGCGGTTCTGCTGCCTGCAGCGCGCCGCTGAGCAGGGCGCTGGCGCAGGCGAACGCCGAAAGGGTGCTTCTGATCGAGGACATGGTCGACTCCTGATGCGGATGCGGCGGAGCCTGGGCGGCGACCGCCAGAGCAGCGGGCCGTGAGGCGGGAGGTGCTCAAGCCAGCGTAGTTCGCGGCCTGTGGCCTGACAAGCAAGGTTACCGACGGCGCGGGCAGGCTGCCGGCCTTGTCCTAGACTGCTTGCGTGGGCGCATTCGCGATGAGCGAAGAATTAGGGAACAAGTACGCGCAGCTCCCCGTCCTAATCCGTATCGCCGCCAAACGGGGCGGTGGCACCCGTTCCGCTCCCGAAGCTGCACCATCGCAGTGCGTCGGAGCTGGAGTCCGTGTGCAACTCATTGATACGTAAAGGGTTGAGTCGCTGGCACGAGGCTTGCGACTGCAAGATGGTCGGTGGTGACAAGGAGTCCGGCATGGCCCGCACCTTTTTTGACGAGATGTACGACGCGAGTGGCGAATGCCGCCCGCACTACCGGGAATTCGCCCGCTGGTTGGCCGATACCCCCGAAGAGCTGCTTGCCCAGAGGCGGCGCGAAGCCGACCTGCTGTTCCACCGGGCGGGCATCACCTTCACCCTCTACGGGGACGAACAGGGCACCGAGCGCCTGATCCCCTTCGACACCATTCCCCGATCCATCCCCATGAGCGAGTGGCGTGTCGTCGAACGCGGCTGCATCCAGCGCGTCAAGGCGCTGAACATGTTCCTCGCCGACCTCTACCACGGCCAGCGCATCATCAAGGCGGGGATCATCCCGGCCGAGCAGGTGCTGGCCAACGAGGGCTACCAGATCGCCATGCAGGGCCTGGACCTGCATCGCGACATCTATGCCCACATCGCCGGCGTGGACCTGGTGCGCGACGGCGACGGCACCTACTACGTGCTCGAGGACAACCTGCGCACCCCCAGCGGCGTCAGCTACATGCTCGAAGACCGCAAGATGATGATGCGCCTGTTCCCCGAGCTGTTCGCGGCGCAGCGCGTGGCGCCCATCGACCACTACCCGAACCTGTTGCTGGAGACCCTCAAGAGCTCCAGCCCGCTGGACAACCCCAGCGTCGTGGTGCTGACCCCGGGGCGCTTCAACAGTGCCTACTTCGAGCACGCCTTCCTCGCCCGCGAGATGGGCGTCGAGCTGGTGGAAGGCGCCGACCTGTTCGTCCGCGACGACCGTGTCTACATGCGCACCACCTCCGGCCCGCAGCCGGTGGACGTGATCTACCGTCGCCTCGACGACGCCTTCCTCGACCCGCTGGCCTTCAACCCGGACTCCATGCTCGGCGTGCCCGGCCTGCTGGCGGCGTACCGTTCCGGCAACGTGGTGCTGGCCAACGCCATCGGCACCGGGGTGGCGGACGACAAGTCGATCTACCCCTACGTCGGCGACATGATCCGCTTCTACCTCGACGAGGAACCCATCCTCGCCAACGTGCCCACCTGGCAGTGCCGCAAGCCCGAGGAGCTGTCCCATGTACTGGCCAACCTGCCGGAGCTGGTGGTGAAGGAAACCCAGGGCTCCGGCGGCTACGGCATGCTGGTCGGCCCGGCCGCCACCAAGGCGGAGATCGAAGCCTTCCGCGAACGCCTCAAGGCGCGCCCGGAGGCCTACATCGCCCAGCCCACGCTGAGCCTGTCCACCTGCCCGACCTTCGTCGAGAAGGGCATCGCCCCGCGCCACATCGACCTGCGCCCGTTCGTCCTCTCCGGCCGCGAAACGCGCCTGGTGCCGGGCGGCCTGACGCGCGTCGCGCTGCGCGAGGGCTCGCTGGTGGTGAACTCGTCGCAGGGCGGCGGTACCAAAGACACCTGGATCGTGGAGGACTGATCGTGCTGAGCCGTACTGCCTCCGATCTCTACTGGATGTCGCGCTACCTGGAGCGCGCCGAGAACCTCGCGCGCATGCTCGATGTGAGCTACTCGCTGTCGCTGATGCCCCAGGACGGCCGTGGCGATGGCCTGGAAGAACTCGCCATGCCGCTGCTGATCACCGGCACCCTGGACGCCTACCTGACCCGCCACGGCCAGCTTCACGCCGAGCGCATGCTGCACTTCTTCGCCCTCGACGCGGAGAACCCGGCGAGCATCTACAGCTGCCTGGGCGCCGCCCGCACCAACGCCCACGCCGTGCGCGGGCGCATCACCGCCGACATGTGGGAGAACATCAACGCCACCTGGCTGGAGATGCGCGGCATCGCCGGCGAGGGCCTGGGGCGCTACGGGATCAAGCGCTTCTGCGAGTGGGTCAAGGAACGCTCGCACCTGTTCCGTGGTGCCACCTTCGGCACCATCATGCGTCACGACCCCTACCGCTTCATCCGTCTCGGAACCTTCATAGAACGGGCGGACAATACGCTGCGCCTGCTCGATGCACGCTACGAGATGCTCGGCGAGGAGGCGGAGGAGGTCAGCGATACGTCCGCACGTGGCTACTACCAGTGGAGCGCCTTGCTCCGCGCGCTGTCGTCCTTCGAGGCCTACACCGAGGTGTTCCGGGGTTCGCCCGGCGCACGCCAGGTGTCCGAACTTTTGCTGCTGCGCCCCGACGTGCCGCGCTCCCTGCGTGCCTGCATGGAGGAGCTCAACCTGATCCTTTCCAGCCTGCCCGGCGAGAACGGCCGGCCGGCCCAGCGCCTGGCCGCCGAGCTGGACGCACGCCTGCGCTACACGAGCATCGACGAGATCCTCGGTGAGGGCCTGCACGGCTGGCTCACCGACTTCATCCTGCTGGTTCGCCAACTGGCCAGAGCGATCCACAGCTCATATCTGGAGGCCGTATGAAACTGTCCATCCGCCACGAAACCACCTATCGCTACGACGACCAGGTTCGCGCGAGCATCCAGTACCTGCGCCTGACGCCCCACGACAGCGAGCGCCAGCACATCCTCAGCTGGCAGCTCGACCTGCCGCGCCCGGTACGCGCGCAGATCGATCCCTACGGCAACATCCTCCACGTCTTGACCCTGGATGAACCCCACGAGGCCATCGTCATCGGTGCCCGTGGCCAGGTGGAGATCGACGAGCACAGCGAGGCCGAGCACGACAAGCTTTCGGCGCTGCCGTTCCTGCGCTCCACCCGCCTGACCACGGCGGACGAGGCGTTGCGTGCCTTCGCCCACACCCACTGCAAGCCCCGGCCCGAGCGCAGCGGCCTGATCACCCTGATGGACGCGCTGCACGAGCACATCGACTACCGGACCGGCGTCACCGCCGTGGACAGCACCGCCGCCGAGGCCTTCGCCGGCCGCGCGGGGGTCTGCCAGGACCATACCCACGCCTTCCTCGCCTGCGCCCGCACCCTCGGCGTGCCGGCGCGCTTCGTCTTCGGCTACCTGTACAAGGAGAACAACGCCCACCTGGTCAGCCACGCCTGGGCGGAAGCCTGGCTGGGCGATGCCTGGTACAGCTTCGACGTCACCAACCGCCTGTCCCGGCCGGAGCGCCACCTCAAGCTCGCCGTCGGCCTGGACTACCTGGATGCCTGCCCGGTGCGCGGCATGCGCCGTGGCGGCGGCGAGCAGATGCACGCGCGCGTCGACATCGACGTGCCGCCCCTGCTGATGGTCCAGGAGCAGCAGTAACACGCGTCACAGGACTTCTCGCTGCATCACCGGTCATTCGACTGCCCGCCTGCCATCCCGGCAGGCACGGGCCGGTGATGCCGAAGCGCAAGGCGCGGGGGAGGCGGGGGGCACATAAAAACGGGAGAGAACCATGACCTACTGCGTCGCCATGCACCTTGCCGATGGCCTGGTGTTCGTTTCCGATTCGCGCACCAACGCGGGCATCGACCACATCGCCACCTTCCGCAAGCTCTTCACCTTCGGTACGCCCGGTGAACGCCTGATCGTGCTGCAGACGGCGGGCAACCTGGCCACCTCGCAGTCGGTGGTCAACCTGCTCAAGCAGCGCCTGGGCAGTACCCTGGTGAACCTCGACAGCGTGCCCACGCTCTACGACGCCACCGCCCTGGTGGCCGAAACCATCCGCGAGGTGGTGGCCCGCGACGGCGCGCCGCTGGCGGGCAACACCGACCTGACCTGCTCCTTCCTCGTCGGCGGGCAGATCGCCGGCCAGCCGCCCGCGCTCTACAGCATCTACCCGCAGGGCAACTTCATCCAGGCCACCGAGGACACGCCCTTCCTGCAACTGGGGGAGAGCAAGTACGGCAAGCCGATCCTCGATCGCAACCTCAAGCATGACACCAGCCTGGAGGAGGCGCTGCGTTGCGCGCTGGTCTCCTTCGATTCCACCATCCGCAGTAACCTCTCGGTCGGCATGCCGCTGGACCTGCTGGTCTACCACACCGACAGCCTGATCCTTCCCGCCGGCTACCGCGTCACCGAGGACGACGAATACTACGAAGGCGTGCGCCGCCAATGGGCCGCCGGCCTGCACGAGGTGCTGGAGAAGCTGCCGGCGCCACCGGCGGAATACAACGTCTGACGTCGAGGTCACGGGCGGCGCGAAAGAGCGGGCGAATGAATTCGCCCCTACGGAGTTCTGGACGCCTGTAGGTCGGGTGCAACCCGACGAGGACCATGCACGAAACCACGCGGGTTTCACCCGCCTTACGGACCGTAGGTTGGGCTGAGGTACGAAGCCCAACGTCGCCAGGCCGAACATGATTGCGTTGGGCCTCGCTGCGCTCGGCGCCAACCTACGGCACCGGTTGTGGGAGCGGCTTCAGCCGCGAAAGGGGCGGGCAGGGTGCCGGCTTCATCGCGAATGAATTCGCTCCCACGGGTTGGGCCTATCCCTCACGCCGGCACCTCGCTGCGGCGGATCTGTTCGAGGATGCTCGGGTCGTCGATCGCCCCGTCATCCAGCAGCAGGAACAGCTTGCTGATGATCTCGCTGGTGCGCGCGTCGCTGTCGGCGAAGGGCAGGTAGAGGTCATCCGCCGGCTTGCCGGCCGGGACGATGCACAGGTAGTTGCCCGGCTCGATATGGATGACGCCGCTGCCCAGGTGCAGCCGGTAGCGCGCGCGGCTGCCGGTGATGTGGGCGTGGTGGCCCTCGCAGCGCACGTTGGCCAGCCCCAGGTTGCCCACCAGCGCCTGCACCAGTTCGGCGCGGCGCTGGATGACCTCGGCGCTGCCGGCGTGGGTGCCGGTCTCGCCGGTGAAGGCCACGGAGACGATCAGGTCGGCGTCGCGCAGGGTCTCGGAGAACACCAGCGGCGGAACCTCTTCCAGGGGCAGGGGCGCGCGGTCGCGGACGAATTCGATGGCCTGCAGGGTGATGGTCTCGGTCAGCGGCAGGTAGCGCTGCGCATCGGGGAAGTCGACGAAGGCATACAGGCCCTGGCCCCAGTTGCGGAATACCTCTTCGCCGTCGTGGGTGGTCCAGCCCCGGGCCCGCAGCAGGCGCGCGGCCACGGCGCTGCGCAGCACGTGGCCGGCGAAGCGCAGGGACTTCAGGCCGTTCTCCCGTTCGGCCGGGGTCAACAGGTACAGCTCGCGGAACACCTGCTTGAACGGCTGCACCCGGCGCTGGGCCACCAGGGCCTGCTGCCAGGCGGAGAGCGCGCCGGCTTCGAACAGGTGCAGGGGGTGGGCGATCAGCAGCGGGCCTTCGATGGGGCGCGCCGGTCCCGCCAGGGAGCAGAGGGTGAAGGCGTCGCCGTCCAGCCAGCCCAGTTGGCCGTCACCGTCGCGCAGTACCAGGTGGTCCAGCAGCAGGCGCGCCGCCGGCATGCGCAGCAGCTGGCGCAGCTGCGTCAGCTCCAGGGCCTCGCCACGCGCCATCATGGCTTCCAGGGTCAGGCGGAAGCGGCGGATCTGGTCCTTCATGCGGGCCTGCAGGGTCTTCAGCTCGGCCAGGTCTTCGTGCTTGCGCAGGGCGGCGGGTACGGACTTCAGGCGCTTGCCGCCCTTGCCGGCGACGATGACCGGGTTGAGCCCCTGCAACTCCAGCCACAGGTCGTAGCCGTCCAGATGCAGGCGGTCCGGCGTCTGCTCGGCGATCTCCGCTTCCATCGCCCATTCCAGCCGCGTGGCGTCGCCGTGGCCGGCGGTGCGGGCGAGGTTCTCCAGCCCGGCCTGGATGGCGGCCTGGGAGTTGGCCTGGCGCTCGGCGCCGTAGCGCTCGACTTCGCGGTGGTAGCGCTTGAGGGCCAGGTAGCGCTCGCGGGTTTCGTCCGCGCCGCTGATGGGCAACAGGCCGTAGGCGCGCAAGGCGGCCTGGGCGTGGCGCTGCAGCTTCTTCTCCAGGGCCTTGCGCTCCAGGCCACGGAAGGCATCCAGCAGCAGGCGGGTGTTGGGGAAGGCCCAGGGGGTGCCTTCCAGGGCGGCGAGGTAGTCGGCCAGGTGCCCGGCGTCGGCCTGGTCCAGGGCGGCTTGCAGGGCGTCGCGGTCCACCACGCCCAGCTCCGGGTCGTCGCTGCTCTGCAGGTCTTCCACCAGGCGCCCGCTGTGGTCGACGGCCAGCGCCAGGTCGAGGTAGAGGCGCTGCAGCGGCTTCAGGTCGCTCCAGCCGAGGGCGTCCAGCACGGCTTCGCTGGCGGCGCCGCTGAACGGCAGGGCGGTGAGCAGGCTGGTGCGGGGGAAGTCGGCGAGCTGCTTGGCCAGTTCGGCCTCGTCGTCCTTTTCCAGTTGGCCGACGTCGAGCAGGGCGATCAGCACTCGGCCGCAGATGTCTTCGTAGTGAACCCTGAGGGTGCCCGGTTCCAGGCCGAGGCGTGCCACTTCGCGTACGCCGGCCAGCAACCAGTGCGGGGAGGAGGTGCCGCGTTTGCCGATCAGGCGGAACAGTCCGCTGGTGTCAGGCAACTGGGCAAGGTTGCGCTCGATGAGCTCCGCGTTGAGTGCGTCCAGACGTTGCTCGGCCGGGCTGTGCCCTTCATTCAGCGGCGGCAGCGTGCACAGGCTGTCGGCCCAGGTGCGCACTGCTCGCTCGTGCAGGGCCCCATCCAGGCGGTCGGTTTCGGCCAGGGCCACGGCGAAGTGCCGCAGGGCCTCCGCTGCCTTGCCCTGGTAGGCCTCGGCGAGGTGCTTGTGAAACACGTTTTCACTGGGGCAAGGGTGGTCCCACTCGCCCCCTAGCAGCCAGTGGGCCAGGTCCAGCCAGGCGTCGTCGACGGCGAATCCTGCGAGCAGCTCCAGGCAGTCCTCGAGGTCAGGCGTGGCCCAGGCACTGGCGGGCTGGTGCCAGTAGGCGTCGGTGCTGTAGCCGAAGAGCAGGCCGTGGTCGCTGTCCTCATAACCATGGGTCAGCATGTGCCGCACACGCCGTTCCAGGGCCTGGAAGCCATAGGCGTCGGGGTAGGCCGCAACGCCGGCACGGCTGACGATCTGGGCCAGGCGTTGGCGGGTGTAGCGGTGTTCGGTTTCGTCGTGGCCCAGGCTGCGCGGGAAGACCAGGGCGTCCACCAGGGCGGGCTGGCCGTCGGGGCCGGCTTCGGCGAGGAAGGCGTCGGCCAGGGCGAGGCCGTCGACCTCGTCCCAGAACGGATGCTGGTAGCCGTCTTCGGCCAGCAGCGCGTCGCGTTCGGGCAGGGCATCCAGGGTGCGGTCGAGGAAGGCGTCGAGCAGGGCGATGCGGGCCTGCTGATGGGGGGCGGCTTGGTAATGCTGCATGGGGGAGTCCGTTCGTGTTGGGGATCAGCCGCCGACCAGGGGCACCAGGCGCAGGAAGGTGAGCCGGGCCTGGGCGGGCAGGTCGAGGGAATGGTCGAGGTCGTTGAGCATCTGGCCGTCGAGAAGGATGCGGTAGCGGCGCTGGCGGAAGCCCTCCAGGGCGCGCCGCACTTCCGCTTCGGCGTCGATCCGGGGGGCATCGGGGCGCTCGGCGTGCGGCTTGATGGCGCCTCGGGCGGCCTGGCGGCGGATGTCGTCGTCGCTGAGGTAGTCGGCAGGGACGCTGGCCTGGAGGCGGTCCAGCCAGCCGGCGACCGTCCGTTCGGCCACCTGGTGCAGCACCACCCGGCGGATCAGCTCGCCCAGGCTGAGCCGGGAGTCGTCCAGGTGCAGGTTGAGGTCGGGGGTGAGGGCTTCGTTGCGGGCCCCGCGAAGGACCAGGCTTTCGACGTGCAGCTCGGTGCTCATGCTGGCTCTCCCGGCCGGCGGTTCAGGTGGGTGAGCGTAGCGCCGGGGCGGGCGCCGGAACAGTCCATCCGCGCGCGTCCGTGAGGGGCGTCACGGCGTTTTGCGACCGCTCATGTGGCGCAGGTAGGCGACCAGTTGCTGCAGTTGCGCATCGTCGATCACCGCCGCCGGGAAGGCGGGCATCCGGCCCTGGGGCCAGCGGCGCATGGCCTGCGGGTCGCGGATGTAGCGCTGGAGGAAGCCTTCGGCGAAGTATTCGGTGGGGTTGTAGGGCAGGTTGAGGTCGGGGCCGAACTGGGCATCGCCGGCGCCGTTGAGGCGGTGGCAGGCCAGGCAGTTCTTCTGGAACTGGGCGAAGCCGGCCTGGACGTCGGCGCCCGCATCGGCTGCCGGCAGCAGCGCGGGGAAGCGCTCGGCGACCGCTGCCAGGTAGCGGATCCTGACCACCTGGAAGGGCCATTGCTCCGGGCCTATGCCGCCGGCCTGCGGGTCGGTCCACACCAGGTAGAAGGGCCCGGCGCTGGGCTTGTCCTTGGCCAGGGGCGGCCAGGGTTTGCCCGGGTCTTCCACGGCCAGCCAGGCCCGGGCGCCGTCCTTGGCGAGCAGGGGCGCGGCGGGCAGTTCGGCGGCGAAACCATCCGCCGCCACGGCCTGCAGGTGCTGGCCGGGCTCGACCCCGTCCAGCAGCGCCGCCAGGGGCAGGGCGCGGTAATGCATGGCGCGCTTGTAGGCGACATCCGCGGGTACCTCGATATCCCGCGCCTGGGGGTGGGCCAGCAGCCTGGCGCTGTCCCAGCGTTGCGTGCCGCCGGGCAATTCGAGCAGCAGCTCGGCGGCGTGCAGGGTGGGGGTCAGCAACAGCAGGCAGAGCAGCAGGTGGCGCATCAGGGCGTGTCCAGAATCGGTTTGAGGGTGGAGTAACCGCCGGCATTCTGCACATTGGTGTAGCCCCTGGCACGCAGATCGTCCTGGGCGATGCCGGAGCGGCGGCCACTGCGGCAGTAGAGGACGATGGGGGTGTGCTTGTCCGGTGCCAGTTCCGCGATTTTCGTACCGATGTCTTCGAAGCCGATGTAACGGGCACCGGGCAAGGCTCCTGCCTCGATTTCTTCCGGTGTACGCACGTCGATCAGCACGGCGCCCGGTTGCTTGAGGGCTTCCAGCGCCGCTGCCTGGTCGACATCGGCGGCGAGTGCGGGAAGGCTGAAGGAAAGGGCCAGTGTGGCGAGCATCTTGCGCATGGTGTAACTCCCTGAAAAACAAGAACCCTTGGACCCTAGCACAATTGCCGGAGGTCATCGCCAGCCGTTAGGATCGGGCCTTCCAGCCATTCCACGCCCCTCCGGGCTAAGGAGCGGGCCATGCTGGCCGCGCTGTTCGCCGTCATGGCGCCGATCCTCATCACTGCTGGCATCGGCTATGCCTGGGCACGCTCCGGGCAGAATTACCCAACAGACTTTATCGCTCGTCTGGTTCTTAACGTCGGCACGCCGAGCCTGGTGCTTTCCACCCTCAGCCAGGCGGAAATCGACAAGCACGCCTTCGGCCAGATCGCGCTCGCCTGCCTGCTCACCACCCTGGTGATGGGCGTGATCGGCCTGGGCCTCGGCCGGGCCATGAAACAGGACTGGCGCGTGCTGGTGCCGGCCTTCCTGTTCCCCAATTCCGGGAACATGGGCCTGCCGGTGGCGCTCTACGCGTTCGGCGAGCCGGGCCTGGCCCTGGCGGTGGGCTTCTTCCTGGCCCTGGCGGTGGTGCAGTTCAGCCTGGGGCTGCTGCTCTCGGGCAGCGAGCGTTCGGTGAAGAAGCTGTTCATCAACCCTATCGTCATCAGCCTGGCCCTGGCCATCCCGCTGATCGTCTTCGACCTGTCCCTGCCGCGCTGGCTGGCCAACACCATCGAGCTGCTGGGCGGCATGACCATCCCGCTGATGCTCCTGACCCTCGGCGTATCCCTGGCCAGCATCCGCGTCGGCCACCTGGGCAGCGGCCTGCTGCAGGGGGCACTGCGCATCCTCTTCGGTGCGGGCGTGGGCTGGGGAGTGGGCCTGGCGCTGCAACTGGAGCCACTGACCCTGGGCGTGCTGGTGATGCAGTCGGCGATGCCGGTGGCGGTATTCAACTACCTGCTGGCGGTGCGCGCCGGGCGTTCGCCGGAGCAGGTGGCGAGCCTGGTGATGTGTTCGACGCTGCTGTCGTTCGTGACCATTCCGCTGCTGCTGGCCTGGTGGCTACCTGCGCTGCGTTGACCGCTCGCGGCGGTGCGCAGCACAGGACGATGCCCGCGTTGTCAGCTGACCAGCCGGGTCAGGTTGGGGAGGATGAGGATGACGGTGGTGGCGAAGACGATGAGGCTCGCTTGCCGCATTTTCGGCTGTTTGAACATGGCCTGCTGCCTTTGTTTTTGTTGGAGGCGCCGTGCGTCGGGCGTCAACGGCCTGCCTGTCGGCCTGGCCGCCTCCTTGGCGGTGGGTGGATAGAGCCGCTCCGGCAAAACCCGGCAACGACCTCTGACAACCTGAACTCTAGGGGCCGGCCCCCGATCCCTTTAGAACGCTTGGGATCAATAGGTGAATGCTTAGAACCCCATCGCCGGGTGGCGCCGGAACCCCGCGTGGCAACCCCTGCGCCAGACGCATCGCGTTGACCTGGGAGTCAGGTGACCGTTCGTCTGAGCGCAGAAGTCAATGGCGCTGAGCAGTTCGGTCATTGAGTGCGGCCCGCGTGCCGCTAAGGTAAGCCCCACAGCGGTTGGCCCCTGGCCGGCCCGTCTGCCTAACGACAAGAGAGAACGCCATGACCGAAGCATATATCTACGACGCGGTGCGCACGCCCCGCGGCAAGGGCAAGAAGGACGGGGCGCTGCACAGCGTCAAGCCGGTCAACCTGATCGCCGGGCTGCTCAGGGCCCTTCAGGCGCGCAACACGCTGGATACCAGCCAGGTCGACGATATCGTGCTCGGTTGCGTGACCCCGGTGGGCGACCAGGGCGCCGACATCGCCAAGACCGCCGCGCTGGTGGCCGACTGGGACGAGACCGTCTCGGGTCAGCAGATCAACCGCTTCTGCGCGTCGGGCCTGGAGGCCGTGAACCTCGCCGCGATGAAGGTGCGCTCCGGCTTCGAGGACCTGGTGGTGGCCGGCGGCGTGGAATCCATGTCACGCATCCCCATGGGCTCCGACGGTGGCGCCTGGGCGATGGACCCGGAAACCAACCTGCACACCAGCTTCGTGCCCCAGGGCATCGGTGCCGACCTGATCGCCACCCTGGAGGGCTTCAGCCGCCAGGACGTGGACGCCTTCGCCCTGCGCTCCCAGCAGAAGGCCGCCCGCGCCAGCGCCGACGGCTCGTTCAACAAATCCCTGGTGCCGGTCACCGACCAGAACGGCATCGTGCTGCTGGACCACGACGAGTTCATCCGGGGCGAATCCACCCTCGAAGGCCTCGGCGCGCTCAAGCCGAGCTTCGAGATGATGGGCCAGATGGGCTTCGACGCCACCGCGCTGCGCAAGTACAGCCACGTCGAGCGCATCCACCACGTGCACACCCCGGGCAACAGCTCCGGCATCGTCGACGGCGCCGCCGCCATGCTCATCGGCTCCGCCGCCAAGGGCAAGGAGCTGGGCCTCAAGCCCCGCGCACGCATCGTCGCCACCGCGGTGACCAGCACCGACCCGACCATCATGCTCACCGGCCCGGCGCCGGCCACCCGCAAGGCCCTGGCCAAGGCCGGGCTGTCGGTGGCGGACATCGACCTGTTCGAGGTCAACGAAGCCTTCGCCTCGGTGGTGATGAAGTTCATGAAGGACATGGGCGTGCCGGAGGAGAAGGTCAACGTCAACGGCGGTTCCATCGCCATGGGCCACCCCCTGGGCGCCACCGGTTGCGCCATCCTCGGCACCCTGCTCGACGAGCTGGAGAAGCGTCAGCTGCGCTACGGCCTCGCCACCCTCTGCGTGGGCGGCGGTATGGGTATTGCCACGATCATCGAGCGAGTTTGAGGCCGGAGAACAAAAATGACTGACGCCATCCGTTACGAAAAAGGCCCGGACAACATCGTCGTCCTGACCATCGACATGCCCGGCCAGAGCGCCAACACCATGAACGCGGTGTACCGCGAGGCCATGGGCGCCACCGTGGACCGCCTGGAAGCCGAGAAGGATTCCATCGCCGGGGTCATCGTCACCTCCGCCAAGAAGACCTTCTTCGCCGGCGGCGACCTCAATGAGCTGATCAAGGTCACCCAGGCCGACGCCAACGGCTTCTACCAGATGATCCTCAAGATCAAGGGCCAGCTGCGCCGCCTGGAAAGCCTCGGCAAGCCCGTGGTCGCCGCCATCAACGGTGCGGCCCTGGGCGGCGGCTGGGAAATCTGCCTGGCCTGCCACCACCGCATCGCCATTGACGAGGGCCACGTCCAGCTCGGCCTGCCGGAAGTCACCCTGGGCCTGCTCCCCGGTGGCGGCGGCGTGGTGCGCATGGTGCGCCTGCTGGGCATCGAGAAGGCGCTGCCGTACCTCGCCGAAGGCAAGAAGGTGCGCCCGGACCAGGCCCTCAAGGCCGGCCTGATCCACGACATCGCCAAGGACCGCGACGAACTGCTGGCCAAGGCCCGCGCCTTCATCGCCGCCAACCCCACGGCCGTGCAGCCCTGGGACGTGAAGGGCTACAAGATCCCCGGCGGCACCCCGTCGACCCCGGCCGTGGCGCAGATGCTGGCCATCGCCCCGAGCGTGCTGCGCGACAAGACCAAGGGCTGCTTCCCGGCGCCGGAGAAGATCATGTGCGCCGCCGTCGAAGGCGCCCAGGTGGACTTCGACACCGCCCAGCTGATCGAGGCGCGCTACTTCACCGAGCTGACCACCGGGCAGGTGGCGAAGAACATGATCGGCACCTTCTGGTTCCAGCTGAACGAGATCAACGCCGGCAGTTCCCGGCCCAAGGGCCCGGCCCGCTATGAAACGAAGAAGGTCGGCGTGCTCGGCGCCGGCATGATGGGCGCGGGCATCGCCTACGTCTCCGCCGCCGCCGGCATCGAGGTGGTGCTCAAGGACGTCTCCATCGAAGCCGCCGAGAAGGGCAAGGCGTACTCCGCCGGCCTGCTGGACAAGAAGGTCGCCCGTGGCCACATGAGCGCGGAGAAGCGCGACGCCTTCCTCGCCCGCATCAAGCCGACCGTGGATGACGCCGACTTCGAAGGCTGCGACCTGATCATCGAGGCCGTGTTCGAGAACCGCGAGCTGAAGGCCAAGGTCACCGCCGCCGCCGAGGCCAGCGCCCTGGCCGATGCGGTGATCGCCTCCAACACCTCCACGCTGCCCATCACCGGGCTGGCCACCGCCGTGGCCAAGCCGGAGAAGTTCATCGGCCTGCACTTCTTCAGCCCGGTCGACAAGATGCCGCTGGTGGAGATCATCCGGGGCGAGAAGACCTCGGACGAGACCCTGGCCCGTGGCTTCGACTACGTGCTGCAGATCAAGAAGACCCCCATCGTGGTCAACGACAGCCGCGGCTTCTTCACCTCGCGGGTGTTCGGCACCTTCACCAACGAGGGCATCGCCATGCTCGGCGAGGGCGTGTCGGCGGCGATGATCGAGAACGAGACGCGCCAGGCCGGCATGCCGGTGGGCCCGCTGGCGATCTCCGACGAGGTCTCCATGAGCCTGATGACCCACATCCGCAACCAGACCGCCGCCGACCTCAAGGCCGAAAGCAAGGCGATGCCGCAGCACCCGGCCTTCGCCGTGATCGACCTGATGGTCAACGAGTACAAGCGCCCCGGCAAGGCGGCCGGTGGCGGCTTCTACGAGTACCCGGCAGGCGGCAAGAAACACCTGTGGCCGGAGCTGAAGGCGCGCTTCGAGAAGGCCGACCGGCAGATCCCGGCGCAAGACGTGCGTGACCGCATCCTGTTCATCCAGGCCATCGAGACCGTGCGCTGCGTGGAGGAGGGCGTGCTGCTGTCCACTGCCGACGCCAACATCGGTTCGATCTTCGGCATCGGCTTCGCCGCCTGGAGCGGTGGTGCCCTGCAGTTCATCAACCAATACGGCGTGCAGGATTTCGTCGCCCGTGCCCGCTACCTGGCCGAGCAGTACGGCGAACGCTTCGAGCCGCCGGCGCTGCTGCTGGAGAAGGCGGCCAAGGGTGAGGGGTTCTGATCCTCTGATGGCGCCACGACAAAGCCGGCCTCGCGCCGGCTTTGTCGTTCCTGGGGCTCAGGCGAAAGCTGTCGGCATGGCGCTGCGGGGGATGATCGCGCCGGGATGCCCGATCACGGCAGCGGCAAGGCGGTGCCCGTCTTCGGCGGATACGGCGGGCGGTCGCCGCAGGGTGCGCC
>NZ_QKRU01000008.1:0-136552 GCF_003234055.1 Pseudomonas sp. 57B-090624 | reverse complement strand
GGATGGGGGCGTGCGCGCAGGTTTTGCGCGCGCAATAAAAAAGCCCCCATCAAGTCCGATGGGGGCCTCGCGCAGCAAGGGTGGCCCAATCCATGGGCCTGGACACGCGAATCAGGATTGCGGGGTGGTCGGTGCCGCCTGGGCGCTGGTGGTGCGCTCGTTCCAGCCGCCGCCGAGGGCCTTGTACAGGTTGACCTCGCTGGTGAGCTGGTTGAGGCGGTCGCTGATCAGTTGCTGGCGCGCGCTGAACAGCTGGCGCTGGGCGTCGAGCAGGGTCAGGTAGCTGTCCACGCCGGTGCGGTAGCGGCGCTCGGCCAGGCGGTAGTAGTCCTCGGAAGTGCGTACCAGGTTGCGCTGGGCGGTGAGCTGCTCCTCGAAGGTGGTGCGGGCGGCGAGGCCGTCGGCGACTTCCTGGAAGGCGGTCTGGATGGCTTTTTCGTACTGCGCCACCTGGATGTCCTTCTGCACCTCGGCGTAGTCGAGGTTGGCCTTGAGGCGGCCGGCAGTGAAGATCGGCAGGTTGATCTGCGGCTGGAACAGCCAGCTGCCGGAGCCCCCGTCGAACAGGCCGGAGAGCTCGGCGCTCTTGGTCCCGGCATTGGCGGTGAGGCTGATGCTGGGGAAGAACGCGGCGCGGGCGGCGCCGATGCTGGCGTTGGCGGCCTTGAGCTGGTGTTCGGCCTGGAGCACGTCCGGGCGGCGCTGCAGCAGTTCGGACGGCAGGCCGGCGGGCACTTCGGCGAGCTGGTCGTCGCCCAGCACCTCGCCTTGCGGGAGGTCGCCAGGCACGCCGTTGCCCAGCAGCAGGGCCAGGGCGTTGCGGTCCTGGGCCACCAGGCGGCTGTACTGCGCAAGGGTGACCTGGGCGCTTTCCACGGCGGTGCGCGCCTGGCTCAGGGCCAGGGCATCGGCGACGCCGACGTCGAAGCTGCGCTGGGTGAGGGCGAGGCTTTCCTGGTAGGTCTTCAGGGTGTCGCGGGTCAGCTTGAGCAGCGACTGGTCGGCCTGAAGGGTCAGGTAGGCGTTGGCGACGCTGGCCACCAGGCTGATCTGTGTGCTGCGGCGGGCTTCCTCGCTGGCGAAGTATTGCTCCAGGGTCTGCTCGTTGAGGCTGCGCAGGCGGCCGAAGAAGTCGATCTCCCAGGCGCTGACGCCCACGGTGGCCGCGTACTGGCCGCTGGTGGTGGCGCGGCCGCTGCTGGAGAGGTCCGCCGGCAGGCGCTGGCGGGTGCCGCTGCCATCGGCCGAGACGCTGGGGAACAGCTCGGAGCGCTGGATGCGGTACTGCGCGCGGTAGGCGTCGATGTTCAACGCGGCCACGCGCAGGTCGCGGTTGTTGGCCAGGGCGGTCTCCACCAGGCGTTGCAGCGCCGGGTCCTTGAAGAACTCGCGCCAGCCGAGGTCGGGCGCGGCCACCTCGGTCTGGGTCGCGCCGTTGGCGGTGTAGGCCTCGCCCTGGGGCCAGGCGCCGTCCACCGGCGCCTCGGGGCGCTGGTAGTCGGGGATCAGCGAGCAGCCACCGAGCAGGACGCTGGCGATGGCGAGGGTCAGCAGGGACTGCCTCATTCGGCGGCCTCCTTGGTCAGTTCGTCTTTGCTGCGCTTGTCCTTGAACAGCGAGCAGACCAGTACGTAGAACAGCGGGACCCAGAAGATCGCCAGTACCGTCGCGGTGAGCATGCCGCCGATCACGCCGGTGCCGATGGCGTGCTGGCTGCCCGAGCCGGCGCCGCTGGAGATGGCCATGGGGACCACGCCGAGGATGAACGCCAGCGAGGTCATGATGATCGGGCGCAGGCGCATGCGGCAGGCTTCCACGGCGGCGTCGAACAGGCTCTTGCCCTGTTCGTGCAGCTCCTTGGCGAACTCGACGATGAGGATGGCGTTCTTCGCCGAGAGGCCGATGGTGGTGAGCAGGCCCACCTGGAAGAACACGTCGTTGGAGAGCCCGCGCATGCTGGTGAACAGCAGTGCCCCGAGGATGCCCAGGGGCACCACCAGCATCACCGAGAAGGGGATCGACCAGCTCTCGTACAGCGCCGCCAGGCAGAGGAACACCACCAGCAGCGACAGCGCGTAGAGCGCGGGCGCCTGGGCACCGGAGAGGCGCTCCTCGTAGGACAGGCCGGTCCAGGAGTAGCCGACGCCGGCCGGCAGTTGCTTGATGATCTCCTCGACCGCCGCCATGGCTTCGCCCGAGCTGTGGCCGGGCGCCGCTTCACCGAGGATCTCGATGGCCGGCACGCCGTTGTAGCGGGCCAGTTTCGGCGCGCCGTAGACCCACTCGCCGGAGGCGAAGGCGCTGAACGGCACCATCTCGCCCTGGTCGTTGCGCACGTACCACTTGCCGAGGTCGTCGGGGTTCATCCGCGCCTCCGGTACGCCTTGCAGGTAGACCTTCTTCACCCGGCCACGGTCGATGAAGTCGTTGACGTAGCTGGCACCCCAGGCGATGGACACGGTGTTGTTGATGTCCGCCAGGGAGACGCCGTGGGCACGGGCCTTCTCGTCATCGATCTGCAGCTGGTACTGCGGTTCGTCGTACAGGCCGTTGGCGCGCACGCGGGCCAGCACCGGGTTCTTGTTGGCCAGTTCGAGGAACTTGTCCCGGGCGGCGTTGAGCTGTTCGTGGCCGACGCCGGCGCGGTCCTGGAGGAAGAAGTTGAAGCCGGTGGCGTTACCCAGCTCCAGCACCGCCGGCGGGGCGAAGGCGAAGACCATCGCGTCGCGGAAGCTGAAGAAGTGCTGCTGGGCGCGCTGGGCCAGGGAGAACACGCTGTGCTCGGCGCCGGGACGCTCCCCCCAGGGCTTGAGCATGATGAAGGCCATACCCGAGCTCTGGCCGCGGCCGGCGAAGTTGAAGCCGGTGACGGTGAACACGGATTTGACGGTGTCCTTCTCGGCGTCGAGCAGGTATTCGCGCATCTGGTCGACCACCACCTGGGTGCGTTCGGCACTGGCGCCGGCCGGGGTCTGCACCTGGGCGAAGAGCACGCCCTGGTCTTCCTCGGGGAGGAAGGCGGTGGGGATGCGGGTGAACAGCCAGGCCATGATCGCGACGATCACCAGGTACATGAGGATGTACGGCGCCTTGCGCTTGAGGATGGCGCGCACGCCGCGCTCGTAGCCGTTCACGCTGCGATCGAAGGTGCGGTTGAACCAGCCGAAGAAGCCGCGCTTGGGGGCGTGGTGGCCCTTGGCGATGGGCTTGAGCATGGTGGCGCAGAGGGCCGGGGTGAACACCAGGGCCACCAGCACCGAGAGCGCCATGGCGGAGACGATGGTGATGGAGAACTGGCGGTAGATCACGCCCGTGGAGCCGCCGAAGAAGGCCATCGGCAGGAACACCGCCGAGAGCACCAGGGCGATGCCCACCAGCGCGCCCTGGATCTGGCCCATGGACTTGCGGGTGGCTTCCAGCGGCGAGAGGCCTTCCTCGGCCATCACCCGCTCGACGTTCTCCACCACGACGATGGCATCGTCCACCAGCAGGCCGATGGCCAGGACCATGGCGAACATGGTCAGGGTGTTGATGGTGAAGCCGAACATCGCCAGCACGCCGAAGGTGCCCAGCAGCACCACCGGCACCGCGAGGGTGGGGATGATGGTGGCGCGGAAGTTCTGCAGGAACAGGAACATCACCAGGAACACCAGGACGATGGCCTCGCCCAGGGTGTGCACCACGCCTTCGATGGAGGCCGAGACCACCGGGGTGGTGTCGTAGGGGAAGACCACCTCCATGCCGGCGGGGAAGAAGGGCTTCAACTGGTCGATGGTTTCGCGGATGGCCTTGGCGGTGTCCAGCGCGTTGGCGCCGGTGGCCAGCTTGATCGCCAGGCCCGAGGCGGGCTTGCCGTTGAACTGGGCGCTGATGGCGTAGTTCTCGCCGCCGAGCTCGATGCGGGCGACGTCACGCAGGCGCACCTGGGAGCCGTCGCGGTTGACCTTGAGCAGGATGGCGCCGAACTGCTCGGGGGTCTGCAGGCGGGTCTTGCCGATGATGGTGGCGTTGAGCTGGGTGCCGGGGGAGGCGGGCAGGCCGCCGAGCTGGCCGGAGGAGACCTGCACGTTCTGCGCCTGGATGGCGCTCTTCACGTCGACCGGGGTCAGCTGGTAGTTGTTCAGCCGTGCCGGGTCGAGCCAGATGCGCATGGCGTACTGCGAGCCGAACACCTGGAAGTCACCCACGCCCTTGGTGCGCGAGATCGGGTCCTGCATGTTGGAGACGATGTAGTTGGACAGGTCGTTCTTGTCCATGGAACCGTCCGTCGACACCACGCCGATCACCAGCAGGAAGTTCTTCACGGCCTTGGTGACGCGGATGCCCTGTTGCTGTACTTCCTGCGGCAGCAGCGGGGTCGCCAGCTGCAGCTTGTTCTGCACCTGCACCTGGGCGATGTCGGGGTTGGTGCCCTGCTCGAAGGTGGCGGTGATGGTCATGCTGCCGTCGGAGTTGCTTTCCGAGGAGATGTAGCGCAGGCCGTCGATGCCGTTGAGCTGTTGCTCGATCACCTGCACCACGGTGTCCTGCACCGTCTGCGCGGAGGCGCCGGGGTAGCTGACCTGGATGCCGACGGCGGGCGCGGCGATGCTCGGGTACTGGTTGATCGGGAGTTTGAGGATGGCCAGGCCGCCCGCGAGCATGATCACCAGCGCGATCACCCAGGCGAAGATCGGCCGGTCGATGAAGAACTTCGACATGAAGGTCGCTCCTTATTGGCTTTTCGCCAGGTCGGGGTCCACCGACTTCGATTCGGCGACGTTGGTCGCGGGGGCGGTCTTCACTTCGGCGCCGGGGCGGACGAACTGCAGGCCTTCGGTGATCAGCTTGTCACCCGGGTTGAGGCCCTTGGTCACCAGCCAGCGGTCGCCGACGGTGCGGTCCGCCTCCAGCTGGCGCAGCTCCACCTTGTTCTCGGCGTTGACCACCAGCGCGGTGGCCTGGCCCTTGAGGTCGCGGGTCACGCCCTGTTGCGGCGCGAGGATGGCCTGCTGCTTGACCCCGGAGCTCAGCTGCGCGTGCACGAACATGCCCGGCAGCAGGTCATGGTCGGGGTTGGGGAACACCGCGCGCAGGGTCACCGAACCGGTGCCTTCGTCCACCGAGACTTCGGAGAACTCCAGGGTGCCTTCGTGCGCGTACTCGCTGCCGTCCTCGAGCGTCAGCTTGACCTTGGCGGCGTTGTCGCCGGCCTTCTGCAGCTGGCCGCTCTCCAGGTCGCGGCGCAGGCGCAGCAGGTCCTTGGTCGGCTGGGTGACGTCGACGTAGATCGGATCGAGCTGCTGGATGGTCGCCATGGCGGCGGCCTGGCCGTTGTTCACCAGGGCGCCCTCGGTGACCGAGGAGCGGCCGATGCGCCCGGAAATGGGGGCCAGCACCTTGGTGTAGCGCAGGTCGATGCGCGCCTTCTCCAGCGCGGCTTCGGCCGACAGGCGCGACGCCTGGGCCTCGTCGTAGGCCTGGCGGCTGACGGCCTGGTCGGTCACCAGGTCCTTGTAGCGGTCGGCCAGGGAACGGCTGGAGGCGAGGGTGGCCTCGGCGCTCTTGAAGGTCGCCTGATAGACGGACGGGTCGATCTGATACAGCTGCTGGCCGGCCTTCACCTCGGTGCCTTCCTTGAACAGGCGCTTCTGGATGATGCCGTCGACCTGGGGCCGTACCTCGGCGATGCGGAACGCGGTGGTGCGGCCCGGCAGCTCGGTGGTCAGGGTGTAGGGCTGTGCTTGCAGGGTGACGATCCCCACCTGAGGTGTCTGCGCGGGCGGGGGCGCGGAGGCCTCCTTGCAGCCGGCGAGTGTGAGCGTAGCCAGAGCGACGGCGGAAACCATAGCTGCGAAGGCTGGCTTCTTCTGCATCTGAAAAGACCTCGTTCGATACGTTTGCCCGGGCGGGCGATACCCATGCAGGGAGCGTGGGTGGATTGTTTAGTCTGCTAACGAATATACTTACGTACGTGAACGTTTGTAAACGATTCTTCTCTACTCTCTGTCAGATAATGTGTCGATGGGGAGGCGATTCCTTACTCCTTCCACTGCCCCCCAGAGTCCGCCCCGGCATGGCCAGACGAACCAAAGAAGAAGCCGAAGCGACCCGCATCCAGATCCTCGATGCCGCCGAGCGCGTGTTCTACGACAAGGGGGTGTCGCGCACCTCCCTGGCCGATATCGCCAGCAAGGCGGGGGTATCCCGCGGGGCGATCTACTGGCACTTCCAGAACAAGGTCGATGTCTTCCAGGCCATGCACGAGCGCCTGCGCACGCCGCTCGAGGAACTGGCGCGGGCCAGCGAGAGCGAGGACGAGCCCGACCCCCTGGGCCGCATGCGCCAGCTCCTGGTACGGCTGCTCAAGCGCGTGGAGCTGGACCCGCGCAGCCGTCGCATCAGCGAAATACTCCAGCACAAATGCGAGTTCACCGATGAGCTGGGCGACCTGCGGCAGAAAATGCAGGGCTTCAGCCAGGAATGTGACCAGCGCATTGCCCGAGCCCTGGCCAATGCCGTGGCCAAGGGGCAACTGCCCGAAGGCCTGGATTGCACCCGCGCCGCGGTGACCCTGCATGCCTATATCGACGGACTCCAGGCTCACTGGTTGCTGGTGCCGGGGCGTTTTCCCCTGGCCGAACAGGCCGAGCAACTGGTCGATGCCCTGCTGGATATGCTGAAGAGCAGTACGGCACTGCGTAGCTGAATGCGCTGTCAGACGCCGTGCTAGCGGCTTTCCGGGCTCGGGAAGCCCGTCCCAAATATGAGTGGATTTGTGCTAGGCCCGGGCACCGGCCAGGCGCGCCTGGATGAAATCGAGAAAGCACTGGATGCGCAGGGCCAGCTGCGAGTTGCGGTAGTACACCGCGTGGATCGGCTGGCGGTAGTCGCTCATGTGTTCGGCCAGCACCACTACCAGGCGGCCCTCGGCCAGGTCCTGGTCGGTCATGAAGCTGGCCAGGCAGGTGATGCCCTGGCCGGCCAGGGCCAGCTGGCGCAGGGTCTCGCCGCTGGAGGCGCGCAGGTTCGGCTGCACCGATAGCTGCGTTCCGCAGGCGTGACGCACCGGCCACTGGTTGAGGCTTTCCGGCTGGGTGAACCCGAGCAGGCTGTGGGCCTTGAGCGCCTCCACACTGTCGGGCGCGCCGTGGCGCGCCAGGTACTCCGGGCTCGCCACCAGGTGCAGTCGGCTGGCACCCAGAGGCCGCGCATGCAGGGTCGAATCGCTCAGCGGGCCGATGCGGATGGCGAGGTCCGTGCGGTGCTCCAGCAGGTCGATGATCTGGTCGTTGGTGTTCAGCTCCAGCTGGATGTCCGGATACAGCGCACGGAAGTCACCGATATGCGGCACCACCGCATGCAGCATGAAGGGCGAGGCGGCGTTGATGCGCAGCCGCCCGGCGGGCTTCTGCTGGCGCAGGGCCAGGCGCTCTTCCAGGGCCTCCATCTGCTGGAGGATCTCCTTGGCGTTGTCGAAGAAGAAGCGGCCTTCCTCGGTCAGCTCCATGCGCCGCGTGGTGCGGTTCAGCAGCGTGGTGGCGAGCTTCTCCTCCAGCCGCGACAGCGTGCGGCTCACCGCCGAGGGCGTGAGGCCCAACTGCTCGGCCGCCGCGCTGATGGAGCCGCATTCGACGACGCTGACGAAGTGCTGGAGTTCATCGGAGGTGGCTTTCATGACGGCCTCAATTCGTGATCGGCAGGCAAGGCTGGGGGCGGATATCGCTGTTTCCGGCACGCAATTGTATGCCGGCCTTGCCTGGCAGGGTGGCGAGGTTTGAAGGGGGAGGGCGTTCCTTAAATAGAACGCTAGAGGCAATTTTCGCAGTCTGGCGGATCAAGGGTGCCAAATTTAATCTTTCCTCCATGCAGTCAGCCACTGCAACGAAGCAGAGAACACCCACGCCGAACCGGCACCCATTATCGAAAAGCGAGGAACGCACCATGACCCACTTCACCTACAACCGTCTCGATAAAGACAACGCCGTCGTCCTGCTGGTCGACCACCAGGCTGGCCTGCTGTCCCTGGTCCGCGACATCGAGCCGGACAAGTTCAAGAACAACGTCCTGGCCCTGGCCGACCTCGCCAAGTTCTTCAAGCTGCCGACCATCCTCACCACCAGCTTCGAAACCGGCCCCAACGGCCCGCTGGTGCCGGAACTGAAGGCGCTGTTCCCGGACGCGCCCTACATCGCCCGCCCCGGCCAGATCAACGCCTGGGACAACGAGGACTTCGTCAGGGCGATCAAGGCCACCGGCAAGAAGCAGCTGATCATCGCCGGCGTGGTGACCGAGGTCTGCGTGGCCTTCCCGGCCCTCTCCGCCCTGGAGGAAGGCTTCGAAGTGTTCGTGGTGACCGACGCCTCCGGCACCTTCAACGAAATCACCCGCGATGCGGCGTGGAACCGCATGAGCCAGGCCGGTGCGCAGCTGATGAACTGGTTCGGCGTGGCCTGCGAGCTGCACCGCGACTGGCGCAACGACGTGGAAGGCCTGGCTGCCCTGTGCTCCAACCATATCCCGGACTACCGCAACCTGATGACCAGCTACGCGGCGCTGACCGGCAACAAGTGATGGGCTGAAGCTGGGCCTGGAATGAAAAGCGGGAGCCTTTTGGGGGGCTCCCGCTTTTTTATGTTGGGGGTTCACGCTTGGTGCGCAGAGGATCGTAGGTTGGTGCTGAGCTTGCGAAGCCCAACGTCCAGAGGTTGAGGCCGCTCCGTTGGACCTCGCTACGCTCGGCGCCAACCTACCTGTTTGCCGCCTGGTTCGCTTCAGGTGAGCTCAGGTCGGGACTCTTCACTGATTCACACATGGACAGGTGAGTGGAGGCATTTCAAGCTTTCCACCTGTGCTCCTTAGTCGAGAGTTCTTCGTATGAAACCCAAGCTCCATGGCGCTGTTCACGAGATCGTGCTGGACATCATCCATGCATCGCATACGGGCGACAGGCGGGCTGAGTGGGAAGCTCATCAAAGGCTCGAAAGCCTGTGTGAACTCAGTGAGAAGGACGGGGATGAACATCCCTTTCAATGGGAAACCCTAGGTGACTTCACCCCAGATCGAACGAAAGCAATCGGATTCTATAAGCGTGCGCTGTGCAAGGCTCAGGCTGCAGGGCTGGATGAGTACATATCGTCAATCTGCCTGGCAATGGCCGAGGCCCATCTGGAGCAGGGTGATACATCCAAGGCCTTGGCGTTTGCGATTCAGGCTAACGATGCAGCACGGGGCTCTTCTGATCTGGAGCTCCGAAGAAGTATCAGCGAACTGTTGTTGACGCTATCGAGTACCAGATGACTCGAGGTCCTCATGCAGACCTGCTGGCTGGTTCGTCGGGTCTTTGAAGAGCTTGATTAACTCGTTGTGCCCCAGCAATTCAGCCAGTTGCATAGGCGTATAGCCATCCGAGTCGGGGATGATTTCGGCACCCATGGCCAGAAGCAACACGATAGCCTCGGGCCTCTCTTGCTCGACGGCACAATGCAGCGGCGTCAAACCGGCTTCTCCCTTGGCGTTGATATCGGCGCCGGCTTCGATGAGCGTCTTTATCGCTTCGCAGTCGCCCCAATTGGCGACGATGTGCAGAGGCGTATCGCCGTAGCCATTTCTGTCGTGGACGGAGGCAATGGGGTGCTCGAACCAGTCAGGTACGGTTCTCACTTCATCGAATATCTGTTCAACGCTTCTCGTCATTGGTCATCTCCGACATTGTTTTTCGGGTTCCTACCGAGCTGTTTGAGCAGAGGCTGAATCTCCCGCAGGAGCGCGAAAGGCTCCGCACCGAGGCTCTGCACGACCAGCAGGAACTCGACCACATCGAGCCGCCTTTCACCGCGTTCATATTTGGATACGTAGGACTGAGGGCGCAGCAGCTTCTCTGACAGCTGCTGTTGGGTCATACCCGACTCATTGCGCGTTGCGATGAGCAATTCGAGCAGGCGTTGGTAGGGCGGGGAGTTGATGGTTTTCATGGGGGGTCACCGGAACGAGGGCCGGTGGTCTGAATAAACCTATTTCAGGTTTATCCCAAAATGGGTTATTTTCTAGGCTGGAAGTACTGCTGCAGAGATATGGCCATGTTAGAGAGGTGCTGCCATGAACGATTCCGATCTGCTTTCACTGACCCCTCAACAACGTCGCCTTCGCGAACTGCGCGAGCGGTTGGAGTCGAGGTTGCATACGGTTCAGGTGATCGCCGAGATCATCCTGGATAACGCTGCGTTTCGGGAAGGCTTCCCCGGGCCCTGGTTCGGCGAGTACCGGGAGGGGGCGCTGATGGAGGCGGTGGTGCAACTGTCGCGTAGCAATCTCGAAGATTTTTCGCGGTTCCTGGAGATGCAGGGGGCACAGGAGGAGTGAAGGAGAGGGCCAGAGAGAGGCTCGCTGAAATACCAGCACGAGCTGCACCAGGCGCTTTCGCCTATGTACCCGGGCATGGCGCTGCCTTCTTTGCTGCCAGGGAACTCTCCGAAGCCATCCTCGCGCTCTCGCCCTGGCACGTCCTCTGTGTTGTCCTCTACTCGGTAAAAATCGGAGGTGCATCACGTGCAACTGCATGAAGGTGTCTGCCGGACGGGCGATGTGGTGTCGATCAACCTTCTCGATGGGAAGCTGGTTACACAGGTGATGCGGCTGTTGCTGACCCAGGGAATCGAGGTCGAGGTGCTGGAGGTGCGGGGCGATTCGGTGAGGCTGGCGGTGAGAGCGCCAAGCGGGATGCTGATTGTGGAGGAGTTGGGCTTTCCTTCGTAGCCGTGCCTTCTTGCTGCCGCTGTTGGTGGCTTTTCGACACCCAAAGAAAAAGCCCCTGGAGATCTCGCGATCTTCAGGGGCTTTGCGTTTGGTGGAGCCGGGGGGATTTGAACCCCCGTCCGCCAGTGCGCCGCTTTCGGGACTACATGCTTAGCCAAGTCTACTGAGTTAGCTCTTTGCGGCCCGACTGGCAGGGTGCTCAGAGCGAGCTGTATAAGTTTTAGCCGTTACGTCTACAGCGAACTTGGCGGCGATCCTGTTCTATCTGACAGTCATTTCGGGTTTACAGGCATCCCCTTATGACTGCTGGCGGCCGAAGCCACCAGAAGGGTTAGGCCGCGAGGGCCGCCCCGTAGTTGTCGTCGTTGGCAACTATAAGTTTGCAGCAGCTGATTTACGAGGTCTGCTACCAGCTCGGCATGCCCCTAGAGTTTTGTAACCGGCGTCGAATCCTAATCGGCCCCAAAAGCTTCTAGTGGTAAAGCTAGAAGGCGGATGGTACGCCAAAGGCGCCTCCGCGTCGACGGTCAGTGCACAATTGGGCTGTCCGCCGGCTTCGCTTATGATTGCCAGCTATTGTCAGGATGTCCCTCAAACGAGTCCTCCGAATGCCGCGCTCCCCCCGTTACCCGTTGCGCCAGTGGATATGGCGTGCGTTCGTGCAAAGCGCGCTGATCCCGCTGATTCTGGTGGAGTCGGTGCTGATCGCCATCTACCTGCTGACCAACAGCGCGATCCGCGATGCCCAGGTGGACTACCTGCAGCAGAGCGCGCTGGAGGACCTCGGCAGCGCGGTGGTGCGAGAGGGCAAGATCATCGACGGGCGCCTGCAGAGCATCGAGGGCCTTGCCCGGTTGTTCCGCGACAGCGCCGTCCGGGCCGTGCAGGACCGCAGCTTCCAGCCCGACGAGCTGGAGCGTTCGCGCCACCGCCTCAGCGAGGATGGCGTCTTCTACACCCAGAGCGACGACGGCCGCTCCGCTTCCTTCTATGCCAACAGCACGCCGGTGGAGCGCCAGGATCACGAGAAGGCGCTGCGCCTGTCGCAGCTCGATCCGTTGATGCGCTCGATCCGCGAGAGCGACCCGCTGATGGCGGCGGTCTACTTCAACAGCTGGGACAGCTACAACCGCATCTACCCCTTCTTCATGACGCCCGAGCAGTATCCCCATGACATGGTGATACCCGACTACAACTTCTATTACCTCGCCGACGCCGGCCACAACCCCGGGCGCAAGGTGGTCTGGACCGACGTCTACCTCGACCCGGCCGGCCAGGGCTGGATGATGTCAGCGATCGCGCCGGTGTACCGCGACGACTTCCTCGAGGGCGTGGTCGGCCTGGATATCACGGTCGGGCAGATGCTCGGCGCCATCAGCAACCTCAAGGTGCCGTGGCAGGGCTACGCCATGCTGGTGAGCCGCGACAACAGCATCATGGCGCTGCCGGCGGCGGGGGAGCGCGACTTCGGCCTGCGCGAGCTGACCCGCTACTCCTATGAGGAGGCGGTGCGCCGCGAGGTGCTCAAGCCGGAAGACTTCAACCTGGCCAAGCACGCCGAGATGCAGCCCATCCTCCAGGCGATGCAGTCCGGCCAGGGCAACATGAAGGAGGTGCTGCTCGGCGGGCGCAAGCAACTGGTGGCCTGGACCGAGATCCCGCAGACCGGCTGGCGCCTGATGATGGTGGTGGACGAGGCCAACATCTTCCGCGAGACCAACCGCCTCGCCGAGCGCTACCAGCAGATCGGCTACCTGCTGATCGCCGGCCTGGCCTTCTTCTATGCACTGTTCTTCGCCTGGATGTGGGCCCGCTCGCGGCGCCTGAGCGATGAGCTCTCGGTGCCGCTGGCCGGCATCTCCGGGATGATGCAGCGCATCGGCCAGGGCGACTTCAGCCCCGAGGCGCCGAGCAGCCGGATCATGGAGCTGGAATCCATGGCCCTGGCGGTGCAGCAGACTGGTGACCAATTGCGTGCCAGCGAGGAGGAGCGCGTCGAGGCCCAGCGCAACCTGGAACTGGTGCTGGAGAGCACCACCGAAAGCCTCTGGGAAGTGGACGCGCGCACGCTGTCGATCAAGATGAGCGGGCGCTTCGTGAAGCGTTTCGGCCTGCCCTCCGACGAGCTCAGCTTCAACGATTTCAATGACCGCGTGCACCCCGACGACGTCGAGCGCGTGCGCCGGTTGCGGCTGTTCTTCGCCGACAGCGGCCAGGACAATTTCGACGCCGAATACCGTTTCGCCGATGCCGATGGCCAGTACGCCTGGCTGCTGAGCCGCGGCAAGGTGCTGGAGCGCGACGCCGAAGGCCGCGCCCAGCTGGTGGCGGGCACCCATGTGGACATCACCCGCCTCAAGCAGGTGGAGGACGAGTTGCGCCGTGCCAGCCGCGAGGCCATGGCGGCGAGCCAGGCCAAGAGCCGCTTCCTCTCCAGCATGAGCCACGAATTGCGCACGCCGCTCAACGCCATCCACGGCTTCGCCCAGTTGATCGGGCTGGAGACCGAGGGCAAGGACGAGCGTCGCGAGGAAGCCGAATACGCCCAGGAGATCGTCAACGCCAGCCGCCACCTGACCTCCCTGGTGGACGACATCCTCGACCTGTCGAGCATCGAGAACCGTCGCCAGCAACTGCAGCTCAAACCGGTGGAGATCGGCCCGCTGCTGGCCGGTTGCGCCGAGCTGATCCAGCCGGAGTTGCAGACCCGCCAGCTGCACCTGCAGATGATGGCGCCGCCGGAGCCGCCGCTCTTCGTCCTGGCCGATGCCCGGCGCCTGCGCCAGGTGCTGCTCAACCTGCTGTCCAACGCGGTGAAGTACAACAGCCCGCAGGGCATGGTCAGCCTGGGCTACGAGCTGCGCTCGGCCGGTGTAAGGCTGTGGGTGGCGGACAGCGGCTCGGGGCTCAGCGAGGAGCAGCAGGCCATGCTGTTCCAGCCCTTCCAGCGCCTGGGGCGCGAGAACTCGACCATCCCCGGCACCGGCATCGGCCTGGTGCTGTGCCGCGAGCTGGCGGAGCTGATGGGTGGGGAGATCGGCTTCAGCAGCACCCGCGACATCGGCAGCCGCTTCTGGATCGACCTGCCCAGCGCCGCACCGCCGAACCAGGCGGATTCCGGCACCCCGGAAAGCGCGCCCGCGCCGGCGCTGGCCCAGGTGCTCTGCGTCGAGGACCACCCGGCCTGCCTCAAGGTGCTCAAGGAAGGCCTGCGCGACATGGCCGAAGTGCGCGGTGCGGGTTCGGTCGGTCGCGCCCTGTCGACCCTGGAAACCCAGACGCCGGCCCTGCTGCTGCTGGACCTCGACCTGCCCGATGGGGACGGCCTGGAGGTGCTCGACTACGTCCGCCGCACCCCGCACCTGCGCGGCATGCCGGTGCTGGTGGTGAGCGCGGCGGTCGACGAGGCCAACCTCTCCGAAGCGCGTCGGCGCGGGGCCGATGCCTGCCTGACCAAGCCGGTGGACCTGCAGCAGGTCCGGCGCCTGGCGCTGTCGCTGCTGGAGCGCGAGCCGCCGGCCTTCTGAGGCGGGTGAACTCTCCCCGGGCTGAAGCCTGGGCTACCAGGGCTGTGCATGTCGTGCGCAGCCCTTTTTCATTTGAGCGTGGGAAGACACGTCCTTAGGGCGTGGTCATGGTCATCCTGCTTGTGATAGTTCGAGCTGAGAGCTGACAGGATGAGCTCGTGCCGTAGGGTGTGCCGCGCGCACCGCCGCACGGTGCTTCCGGTCAGCTCCAGGTGCGCGCAGCACACCCTACGTCCGGACTGAGCGGCGGCTGCATGCTCCGAGGTCTCGTTGCGCCCCTTTACCGGTGACTAAAAGCAAAGCCACGTTCCAAGCGCGTGGATGTATACGGGTGGCGGGCCAGGCTCATTCGCTGGCTTGCAGCATGTCGATGGCTTCCTTGAGCACCCTGGCCGATTCCTCGTGGTTGCCGGCCTTGTGCAGCTCTTCGCCTTCCGCGCGCAGGCGCTGGACTTCCGCCAGCAGGGCGGTGTCGGAGGGCGGGTCGGTCTTGAGCATTTCGTCGATCTTGGCCATGTCCTGGGGGCAGTGCATGGCCCAGAGCGGGGTGCTGATCAGGGCGGCGGCGATGAAGGCGGCGAGGCGGCGCATGGCGAGGCTCCTGGCGGGGGTGTCCAGGAGTATAGGCAGGGGCGAGGCGTTGCGCGGGGCGTGAAAAAGCCAGCGCGAGGCTGGCTTGTTCACGCGGGGCGGGTCACTGGCTGGCGCCGTCGCTACCGCCTTCCTTGTTCGGCCCTTGCAGGCGCTGCAGCGCCATGTTGGACGAGTTGATGCAGGCTTCGGTGTCACCGGCGGTCTTGGCCTGTTCGGCCTTCATGCGCAGGTCTTCCACTTCTTTCTTCAGCGGGTCGCCCAGGGTGGTGTTGGTGGCCATGGCGTCGCTGATCTTCTGCAGGTTGATGGTGCAGAGGTCATCGGCGAACACCGGGGAAGCCATCAGGGCGGCTGTGATCAACAGGGCGGTGCGTTTCATGAGGGGAGTCTCCTCTCTCGTTCTTTGGCACTCGGATAGGCCCTTTGTAGAGGCCGAGTGGAGCAATGACGTCCGAGACGGATAAGCCCGGGCTTGCCGACGGGCTTGTAAGGATGGACTGCCCGGTGAAACGCACGGTTCAGTGTTTTTCTGGAGCAGGCCGCCTCAGGCCCCGGGCTTCAGCACGGGAGCGGATTCGGGGCGTGGCGTCAGAGGACCTTGAACACCACTTGCAGGTTGACGTAGGCGTTGTCCTGGTCGGAGCGCACCTTGGTCAGGGGCACGCCGAGGGTCACCTCGCCACTCAGGCGCGAGGTGGCCTGCCAGTTGAAGCCGCCGCCCACGCTGTCCAGTTTCTCCGGTTGGCGGAACGAGGAGTCGATGCGCCCGTAGTCGTAGAAGCCGAAGCCGGTCAGGGCCTGGGTGATGCGGTAGTTGGCCTGCAGGTTGGAGTACAGGCCGCCGTCGCCGGCCAGCTCGCCCTGGCGGTAGCCGCGCACGGTGGAGGCGCCGCCGATCTGGAACAGCTGGCTGGAGGGCACGCCCTCGCGGTTGGCGTACTGCCAGGCGCCGCTGGCGTTCAGGTACCAGTCCGCGCTGAGGGCCTGGTAGAACTGCCAGTAGCCGACCCAGAGGCCGTAGTTCTCGCGGATGGCGGTGCCTTCCAGCTCGCTGCGGGCATCCTGGTAACCCAGGCCCACGCGCAGGGAGCGGCCCGGCGCCAGGTACAGCGCGGTGAGGTCGGCCTGGGTGGTGCGCACGCGGTTTTCGTTGAGGAAGACGTCGGCGATGTAGTTCTTGGTGCGCTGTTCGCCATAGGTCAGCTGGCCGGTGAGCAGCCAGTCCTGGTTGCTCCATAGCGGGTGGCTGATGAACAGCGAGCCGTTCTTCGAGTCGCTCTCCGAATCCAGGCTGCGGAAGGGCCCGTAGATCACCTTCGCCTTGCTCTTGCCCAGGCGCCCGCCGATGCGCCCGCCCAGGGTGTTGAAGGGCGCGTCGTAGGACAGCATGCCCACGCCCGAGCCCCGGGAGCCGGAGAGGAAGGCGGAGAACACGTCGTCACGGCCGAGGGCGCCGTAGTGGCGGTACATCATGCCGCCGGTTTCCTCGCCGGTGGACTCGTAGCCGTGGTTGTTGGCGAGCAGGTCGAGGCTGTTCTGCGGCGGCTCGTTGACGTTCACGTAGACGTCGGTGAGGCCGTAGCCCTTGCCCGGCTGCAGCGAGGCGGAGAGGGTGCCGTTGCTCACGCGGTTGAAGCGCGACAGCTCGGCCTCCAGGCGCTTGGGGTCCACCAGCTCGCCGTTGCCGATGTCCAGGCGCTCGCGGATGAAGTCCTCGTTCATGTAGCTGTTGCCTTCCAGCACCAGCTCGCCGACGCGGCCTTCCACCAGTTGGATGCGCACGCGGCCCTGCTCGATGCGCTGGGGCGGCAGGATGGCGCGGGCGGTGACGTAGCCCTTCTCGTCGTACAGGCGGTTCACCGCCGAGATCAGCTGCTGCAGGTCGGCGAAGCCCACCTTGCGGCCGAGGTAGGGCTTGGCGATCTCCTGCAATTGCTGCGCGTCGAGGATGGCGGTCTCGCTGAACACCACCGCGTCCAGCTGGAAGGCGACGTTGGGGTTGTCCGGCAGCTTCTGGTCGCCCACCACGGGCACGTCGAGCACCGGCGTGTCGTCCTGCGGGCGGGCTTCCTGGCGCTCCTGGGCGCGCTGCGGCTGGCGCAGCAGCTCCGAGCTGATGGCGCCGGGCAGTGCGCCGGAGGGCAGCGCCTCGGCGCTGGCGAGGGCGGCGAACAGCAGCCCGGCGGCACCGAGCAGGAAGGGCGCGCGGCTGGCGCCGGCCCGCAGGCCGCCGCTGGTGAGGGTCTTAGATGGAGTCATCGTCACTGCTCTGGGTACCGAGGTTGACCGCCAGGGGGGCGGTGGAGATTGCATTGGCACGCTGCAGCGCCGGGCGCACGGGGTAGGCCGCGGAGAAGGCGGGCATCGCCTCCCCGCCGGCCTGGCGCAGGTCGGTGCTGAAGTTCGGGCGGGCCAGGTCGAAGGTGGCGTGGCCGCTGGTGACCATGTTGCGGGTGAATACGCCACGGGCCGAGTTGAACCACATGGGCGCGCGGGAGCCGGTGGCGCCGCGGGTCTCCAGGTCCAGCGAGAAGCCCTTCCAGGGGATGTAGTACTGGAAGTCGCTGGCGTAGCGCAGCGCCGGGGTGGTGTTGTCCATCAGCGCGTTGACGTAGCCGGTGGTGAGCTTCATCTCTTCGCCGATGTGGCCGTTGACGATGTTGAAGCGCGTGGCGTTGGAGCGGATGTCGGCGACGCGGGCGGCCAGCTGCTCGTTGAGCACGTAGGGCGCGGCGGTGATGCCCAGGTCGATGCGGTCGGCCACGCCGCCCTGCAGGTGGGTCGCCCACAGGCGCAGCGGGGTGGCTTGCACGGTCTGGGTGACCTGGCCACGGATGCTTTCGGCGCGCAGTTCCAGGTCACGGGCGACGCGCACGTCGGCCAGGTCCAGGTCGGTGGTGCCGAGCACGCCGTCGCCGTCGCCCACCAGGTGGGCGGAACCGGTGAGGGCATGCACGCGCTCGGCGCGGGCCTCGCGGTGCAGGTGCAGGTTGACGTCGCCCACCGGGGTCTGGGCGTTGAAGTGGCCGGTATCCAGGCGGATGGCGGCGCCGGTTTCACCGATGCCGGTGGCGGCGACCAGGTCGACCTGGCCGGTGCCTTCGTCGGTGGTGCGGATCACCGAGTCCTCGTCGTCCATGAGGATCGAGCCGAGGCTTGCGGTGAGCGACACCAGGCCGTCCAGCACGCCGTTGGACATCACCAGGTCGTTCTGCGTGGCGAGCACATTGGCGCCGAGGCCGAACAGGCCCAGGGCCCCCTGCTTCTGCACGACGTTGAACGGGTTCAGCGCGGTGCCGATGTAGCCCGAGGTCCGGCCGTTGCCGTCCACGGCGCGCAGGTTGACCAGGCCGCCATCGAAGGTGGCGTAATCGCCCAGGGAGTAGAAATCGCCGTTGTTGGCCACCAGGTTGGTCTCGCCCTTCACGTCGATCTTGCCGACCACCACGTTGCCGTTGAGCACCACCACGTTGGCGGTGCCCGGGGCGACCAGGCGGTACACGGTGACCGGGTCGGTGCCGTTGTTGGTGACCTGGATGGGGTTGTCCGGCGAGCCGATATTGCGCCCGGCATCGATGTACAGGCCGCCGGTGACGGCGCCGGCGACGCCGGTGGCGGTCTGGTTGATCACGTCGCGGCCGGCATAGACGTAGAGGGTGCCGCCCACGGTGATGTCCTTGAGGATCACGTCCTGGGAGGTGCCCACGTGGTAGTCGCCCTTGGCGTCGATCACCACCGGGTCCTTGGCTTCCACCGCCAGGTCGTAGCGCGGGCGCAGGGTGATGCGCACGGTGTCGCCGTCCACCTGGTCGGCCTGTAGCGTGCCCGGCTTGGCCTCGGCGAGGAAGGCCATCAGCTGGCTGGAGCTGTAGCTGTTGCCTTCCGAGGAGGAGAGCTGGGTGACGATCGGCAGGTAGCCGTCGGTGCGCTTGAGGGTGAAGACCAGGGTCTCCGCCTCGGGCAGGGCCTGGGTCGGGTCGTTGTTCAGGCGGATCGAGCCCTGGGTCGCGGAGACGTTGGGCAGCGCGCCGGTGGAGGGACGGTCGCCCGCCACCGCGCCGGCGTTGATCACCGTGCCCAGCATGCTCTTGTCCCAGACCGCGCCGTGGGTCATCTGCGCGTACAGCTCGGAGGCGGTGTCCAGGCTGTACTGGAAGTCGGCCGCACGGGTCTGCAGCAGGCCCTGGTCGACGCCCGGCGCGCCGGCCAGGAAGCTCTTCGCCTCCAGGTAGCGGGCCTTCATGGCGCTGTTGATCTCGGCGTCGCTGGCGCTGTGGCCGAGGCTGGCGCTGACCTGCTCGCGGTAGAGGTCGAGGCCCGCGCTGGTCAGGCTGAAGCTGCCGTCCGGGTTGCTGGCGCGCTCGCGAAGGGTCCAGTAGTCGCTGTAGTAGCGTTCCACCCGGTTCTCGTAGCCGTTGATGGTGCTCTGCGCGTGGTTGGCGTCGGTGAGGCCCATGGCCTCCCACTCGGCGATCTTCTCCTGCAGCTTGGCGTCCTGGTCCTCGCCCTTGGGCGCGGCGCCGAGGATCTGCCCGCTCGGGGTGTTGAGCTCGACGTTGCCGAACAGCGACTCGATGTAGCCGACGTTCATGTTGCCGCTGCCCTGGGTGAGGGTGACGCTGCCCGGGGCGGAGGCGTTGATCTCGTTGCTCTGGGTGACCAGCGGGCTGTTCACGCCGCCGATGGAGCTGCCCGAGCCCGAGTGCAGGTTGAGCACGTCGCCGCCGATGGACACGCCCACGGCGTCGGCGTGCTGGTAGATGCCGCCGACGGCGTTGACGGTGACGTCGCCCGTGGTCTGGATCGACTTGGCGTAGAAGTCGCCGCTGCTGGCCAGGAAGATGTCGCCCTGGCTGCTGGCGCTGACCGAGGCGCCGGCCACGCGGGAGTCGATCAGCTTCAGCGCGTCGCTGGCGCTGCCGATGCCGGCACTGGCGTTGAGCACCAGGTCCTTGCCCTGCAGCGAACCGCCGGCCTGCAGCAGCGAGCCGGTGACGTCGAAGGTGCTGGTGCCGACGTCGTTGCGGATGGTGCCGCCGATCAGCACGTTGGAGCCCGAATCCACCTGCAGGCGCGACTCGCTGTTGCCGACGAAGCGGATGGGGATGGCGTGGTCGGCCTTCACGCTGTTGGTGACGGTCATCTGGATGTCAGTGGCCAGGTCGAAGGTGGCGCCGGCGTAGTAGCCGCCCCACTCGTCGCCGTCGGAGGTGGCGCGCACGGTGGTGTAGCCGATGTTGGCGTCGGCCCACTGCATGAAGGCCTTGTCGTCACCGGTGACGGCGCGCACCACCACGTCGCCGGCGCTGGTCAGGTAGGCCTTGCCGTCGGCGGTGGCGATCTCGCTCACCCAGTTGCCCAGGTTGCCGGGGATCTCGTCGCTCTTGCCCGAGATGCTGGTGGGGCCGGTGTAGGTGCGGGTGATGTGGTAGTCCTGGGTCCACTCGTAACGGGCGCCGGCTTGCGGGTTGTAGGTGAAGTCGCGGCCGATCACGCTCGCCAGGCTGGCGCCGGTGAGGGCGGTGGCGCCGTTGGCGTTGTTGTAGACCGAGACGCTGTCCTGGCCGGCCTGGTTGACGTACCACCAGGTCTGCGCGCGGCCGTCGCCCCAGTGCTTGAGGGTGTCGGTGATGCGCACCACGCTCTGGCCACCGTTGCCCAGGTCGATGTCGGTGAGCATCAGGTCGCGGCCGGTGGTGTTGTTGATCTCGACATCGCCGTAGCCGGAGTTGACGACGATGTTGCCCACCGTGTTGGTGTTGATGATGTTGCCGGTCAGCGACACCGAGCCGCCGCCGGCTGCATTGATGCGCTGCACCTGGATGCGCTGGTTGTCCGAATCCCAGTACACCACCGGCACCTCGTCGGCACCGTTGCCGTCGGCGATGCCGCTGACGTTGTTCAGGCGCACCAGGCCGTTGCCGTTGGCGATGCTGGCGATCTCGGCGGCCGCGGCGGCGCCCAGGTTCAGCGACCAGTCGGTGCGCGCGCCCACTTCGATGCCGGCGTTGATGTTGATGTTCTTGGCGTTGATCGCCAGGGCGCCGCCCACGCGCAGGGCGCTGGCGGTGGAGCCGCTGGTGTCGGACTGGCCCAGGGCCGCACTGTTCTGCGTCTTGTAGGCCTGCATCATGGTGTAGCGCCAGTCCCACACACCGGTGTTGCCGGTCCAGAAGTCATGGTCGCTGGCCGACATGTTGCCGCTGTATTCGTACCGGGTGTCCTTGTACCAGACGCGGTTGGCGGTGTTGTCGTCGTCGGTCTCCCAGTAACCGCGGACCATGCCGTCGAGGATGATCTGCTGGTCGGTGCCGTTGCCGCTGCCGTAGTTGCGGATCAGGTAGTCGGTGAAGGCTTCCTTGCTGGTGAAGGCGTAGGAGCCGTTGTAGACCACGTTGGCGGCGAACTCGGCGATGGCGTCGGGGACGTTGCGGCCGCTGCTGAGGCTGCTCGGGTTCAGGCCGTTGATGACGTTGGCCCACTCCGACTGCACCGAGGCCAGGTTCCAGCTGCGGCCCGGCAGGCTGACGAACAGGTCGCCGTTGGGCACGTTCATGCTCAGCTGGTAGCTCTCGATGGTGGCGAACTGCGAGACGTTGCCCGAGGTGTTGCTCAGCGAGGTGTGGCCCTTGAGGTTCTCGATGTCGCCCAGTACCAGGATGCCCGGCGCGGGGCTGGTGTTGCCCGCCAGGTTGGTGTCGTAGGTGTTCTCGATGACGATCGAGGGCACGCTCGGGCGCTGGGTGGCGTCGTAGTAGTCGGACTGCGAGCGCTTCACCTCGGTCAGGGTGGCGCCGCTGTTGGCCAGCTTGGCCGCGCCGGTGGAGGTGATGCTGCCGGTGCCGGCGGCGGAAACCAGGATGCCGTTGGTCACCAGGTAGTCGTCGGAGCTGTTGTGGATGATCACCGTCGGCGCGCCGTAGGCGGTCAGGTTGGCACCGGACTGCTGGATGCGGTCGGCACCGACGCGGATGTCACCGGCGCCGGCGATGATGTCGCCGATCACCAGGGTGTCCACGGTGGTGTTGCCGTTGGCGCCGGCGCCCAGGGACTGCGCGGTGCTGGCGCGCATCTGGGTGTAGAGGGCGATCTGGTCGCTCAGGCTGGTGTACGCGGCCGAGCCCGGGGTGAGGCCGGCGAGCTGCTGGTTGAGGCTGGCCAGGGTGGCGTCGATCTCGGCCAGCGGGCGGAACGCGTTGGCGCTGCCGGCGGCCTTGTATTGCACGGTCAGGTCGTTCAGCGAGGACACGGTGCGCAGCTGGTTGCCGTCCCAGTAGACCTCCTGGCGGTTGCCCGCGCCCGCCACCACACGGCTGTTGGCGAGGTTCAGGCTGGCCAACTGGTTGACCCGGTCGGAGCGGGTGGTCTGCTCGCTGGAGAACAGTGCCAGGTAGGGGTTCTTGCCCACGCCGCCGCCGCTGGCGCTGACCGCGCCGTTGGTGGCGATCAGGTCGACGTTGCGCACCGAGCGCAGCAGGGCGCCGGTGCCGAACACCAGGTCGTTGGTGGTGGTCGCAGTGGCATCGGCATCGAGAACTGCAGTCACCGGGATCAGGGTGTTGTTGACCACCACCGTGCTGGCGCTGGCGCGGATGTCGTTGGCCAGGTTGCCATCGGCGCTCTGGCCGGCGCGCAGGCCGAGGTTGCCGTAGCCGAGCAGGTCGGCGTTGGCGCCGAAGCGGATCAGCTGCGCAGCGGTCAGGTCGATCTTGGAGTCGCCGCCGCCGGCGCCCACCAGGCCGTAGACGTCCACGCGGGCATTGGTGCTGGCGCGGGTGTCGCTGTACGCGCCCACCTGCAGCAGGCCGCTGCTCGTCATGCTCAGGTTGTCGCCGAAGGTCACCTGGTTGGTGACGTCCACGTCCATCTCGGTGCCCGCGTAGGGGGCGGCGATGGCGCCACCGGCCGACAGCTTGCCGGTGTCGGCGGCGCGCAGGGTGTTGTGGGCGCTCAGGCGCAGGTGGCCTTTGTCGATGTCCAGCGGGCTGCCCACGGTGGCCAGGCCGACGTTGTTGCCGACCTGGATGCGGGTGGTGTCGCGGAGGGTGTTGTCGACCAGCACGGCGCTGCCGCTGATCACGCCGCCCGAGCCGGAGAAGGCCTCGGCGCCGCCCTGGGTGATGGTGTGGGCTTCGATGTCGAGGCCGTCGAGGGCGGCCACGCGGGCGCCGTCGCGTACCAGCACCTGGGTGGTGGCACCCAGGTCGAGGTCGATGAAGGTGCCCGAGGCGCCGACCATGGCGGCCTGGATCGAGTCGCTGTCGGCGGCGTAGTCGAGGCGGTGCTCGGCGAGCACATCAGTGCGGCCGGTGAGGATGTTGGTGTTGCCCAGCACGTCCACGGTGGTGGTGCTGGTGGCGTCGAGGTTGAGGGTGGAGGCGCTGCCGGCGACCACACCGCCGCTGCCGGCCACCGCGTTGCCGCTGATGCCGTTGCTGCCGGTGGCGGAGAGGGCCAGGGTGCCGCCCACCAGGCCGGTGGCGCCGATGCGCACACGCTGGGTGGCGTCGATGTCGGCCAGGCCGACGTTGGCGCCCACGGCCAGCAGGCCACCGACGGCGATGCCGGTGGCGTCGGTCTTGACCCGGGTGGCGTCGCTGGCCTTCACCGCGGCGTTGCCGGTGATAGCGAGCTGGGTGCCCTGGCCGAGGTCGGCGAGCACGTCGGTGTCCAGGTTGGCGCTGGCGACGGTGGCGTTGAGGCCCATCAGGGCACCCCCGCTGGCGCCCACGGCCTGGGCTTCGGCGCTCTGGTTGCGGGTGCGCTGGGCGGCGGCGTCCACCTCCAGCGAACCGCCGGTGAGGTTCACCGCGCCGGTGCCGGCCTGCACGCTGTTGTCGACGTTGGCGGTGGCGACGCTGGCACCGATGGCGCCGGCGCCCACGGAGGCGCCGATGGCGAAGGCGCGGGTCATCGGGTCGGTGCTGGCGCGGATGCCGATGGCGCCCTGGGTGGTGACGCGGCTGCCGTCGTCGACCCAGGCACGGGCGCTGGTGCGGTCGCTGGCGGTGGCGACCACCGCGTTGCCGGCGACGATGCCGCCGCTGACGCCGACGGCGTCGACGTTGTTGCTGGAGCGTGCGCTGGCGTCGACGGCGAGGCTGCCGGCGCTGACCTGCACGTTCTTGCCCACCAGGGCCTGGGCCTGGCCGCTGCTGCTGGAGGTGGCGATGCTCGCGCCCACGGCCACGCCGCCGGCACTGACGCCGACGGTCTGCGCCTTGAGCGCGTGGTCGAGGTCGGCGTCGACGCTGAGGGCGCCGCCGGCGGTGATGTTGGCGCCGTCGAGGATGCGCGCGGTGGTCTGGCTGGATTTCTCGCTCACCGCCACGGCGGCGCCGAGGCCCACCAGGCCGCCACCGCCCGCCTGGGCGAGGGCCTGGGTGGTGCCGTCCTGGCCGTCTTCGGCGCTGATGCGCACGGTGCCGCCGGCACGCAGGGTGCCGCCCAGTTCCGCCAGGCTGCGGTCACCGACGTTGATCACCGCGACGCCGGCGCCGGCGCCCACCAGGCCACCGGCCACACCGGCTGCCTCGCTGAGGGCGTCGGTGCTGTTGTGGGCGCTGACGGTGACGTTGCGGCCGGCGTCCAGGGTGGCGTTGCCGACCCGCGCGGCAGCGGAGTAGGCGGTGCCGTCCGGGGTGCTGAGGAAGGTGTCGTTGGGGCTGATGGTCTGCTGGTTGGCGTTGATGTCGGCCTGCAGCTGGCTGGAGCCTGAGAAGGCGTTGCCCATCTGGCCGTTGAGGCCGGAATTGCGGGCGACGTTCTGGGCGTTGCGGATGCTGCTGTCGAGGCTGCCGGTGGCCTGGGAGGAGGCGCCGGACGCGACGCTGACCACCGAGACGCCGGCGCCCGCGCCGACGTAGCCACCGCCGGCGGCGGCGATGGAGACGGAATCGATGTCGCGGCTGTTCTCGGCTTCGACGGTGATGTCGCGACCGGCCTTGACGGTGGCGCCGTCGCCGACGCTGGCGATGGCGCCGCTGCGCACCACCTGCACATCGGCGCCGGCACCGACGCCGGCTACGCCGCCGACACCGGCGGTGCCGAGCACGTCGGTGGTTTCGAGGCTGTCCTGGGCGTGCACGCGCACGTCCTGCTGGGCGCCGCCCAGCTGGGTGTTGAGCTGGCTGCCCGCGCCGACGCCGGCGAGGGTCTGGCCCTTGGCGACCAGCACGTTGACGGTGCCGGCCACGCCGGCGGTACCGCCACCGGCGCCGGTGAAGCCGACGATGGTCACGTCCTGGGCGGCGCTGGCGTCGATGGCGGTGAGGCCGCTGGCGTCCAGGCGGGTGGCGCCGGAGGTGGAGGCTTCGGTGCGCTGGTTGAGGTCGGTGACGATGACGGTGGCACCGACGCCGGCCACACCGCCGCCCGCTACGCCACCGGCGACGATGTCGAGGTCGTTGTCGGCGTCGGCGGCGATCTCGATGCCACCGGCGTCGCTGCGCAGGTTGGAGCCCTGCACGTTGCTGCGCACGGTGCCGGCCAGGGTGGTGACGGCCACCGAGCCGTTGACCCCGGCGGTACCGCCGATGGCGGCGCCGACGACCACGGCGTTGAGGTCGTGGGTGGCGCGGGCGTTGACGCCGATGCCGGCGTCGCTGCCGAGGGTGGCGTTGGCGACCAGGGCCTGGGTGTCGTGATCGAGGATGTTGGTGGTGGTGGACACGCCGACCCCGGCGGTGCCACCGCCCGCGCCGGCACCGTTGCCGGTGGTGACGCGGGTGTGGTGGTAGGCGCCGACCTGGGTGGCGGCGTCGCTGTCGAGGGTGGCGCCGCTGACCTGGGCCAGGGTGGAGCCGCCCACACTGTTGACGGTGACCGCGCCCGCCACGCCGACGCTGGAGCCGCCGCCGACGCTGACGGAAACGGTGTCGATCTCGTCGGTGCTGCTGGCGACGACGCCGATGCCCTTGATGCTGTCCTGCAGGGTGCGATCGCGCAGGTCGCTGCCCAGGTTGCCGTTGAGCTGGCCGTTGTCGATGGCGCGGGCGGCACCCTGGCCGTCGGCGCTCAGGTGGGTGGACGCACCGGTGACCCGGGCGGTGGTGGTGCCTTCGAGCTGGTTGACCGCCACCGCGCCGGACAGGCCGACGCCGGACAGGCCCACGCCCAGGGCGCCAGCCACGGTTTCGATGTCGCTGTCGGAGCGTGCGGTCAGCAGGAGGCTGCCGTCGCTGTGGGCCTGGGCGCCGTCGCCGATCTCGGCGAGGGTGGCGCCGCCGACCCTGTTGACGGCCACCGAGCCGGCGACGCCGACGTTGTTGCCCACTGCGGCGCCGGCGGCCAGGGATTGCAGCTGCTGGTTGCGCAGGGCACTGACGCGCAGCAGGTCGCCGGCCTGGAGGTTGCCGCCGTTGATGCCGGCATAGACCGCGCCGGAGATCTGGTTGTAGGAACCGGCGATGCCGATGCCCGCACCCTGGCCACCGTAGGCCAGGGCACCGGTGAGGCTGCGGATGCGCGAGGCGTCCTGGGCGTTCACCAGCAGCGAGCCGTGGCTGGTCAGGCTGGAGTCGTCGGTACGGGCGCTGGTGCGGTTGTCGATGGTGTTGATGGCGATGGAGCCAGTCACGGCGGAGGAGCGTGCGGCCACGGCGCCACCGGCGACCAGGGCGTTGATGTCGCTCTGCTGGTTCGCCTGCACGGCGATGCTGGCGGCTTCGGCGTCGCTGTCGAGGATCTCGGCGCTGACGCGGTCGCTGATGGTGTTGTAGCCGAAGCTGGCACCCACGGCGCCGTCGTTGCCGATGGCGGCCGAACCGGAGGCGGTCCAGATGCTGCTGGTGTTGCCGGCGTTCACCGCCAGGGCGCCACCAAGGTTGAGGTCGTGGCTGCCGCGCAGGGCGGCGAGGGTGTCGTGGTCCAGCTGGTTGATGGCCACGGCGCCGTCGAAGGCGTACTGGTTGGAGTAGCCCATGGCGGCGGCCACCGAGACCAGGTCGGCGTCGCTGCTGGCATCAAGGCTGAGGCCGGCGGCGCTGTCGAGGCGGCGCAGGTCGTCGGCCACGGCTTCGGTGGCGCCGTCGATGCTGTTGATCGACAGGCCCGCACCGACGCCGGCCTTGCCACCGAAGCTGGCGGCACCGGCCACGGCGTGGATGCTGGAGTCGTCGCGGGCGCTGACGGTGACGCCGTCGATGGCATCGATGGCGCCATCGGCGAGGCGCGCGCGGGTGGTGCTGTCGATCGAGTTGACGCTCACCGAGCCGGCCACCTGGTAGCTGCTGGCCGAGGCGCTGGCAGAGACGCCGGCGGAGATCGACAGGGCGCTGGCTTCGTTGTCGGCGGCGATGTCGAGGCGGCGCGCGGTGACGTCGCCGGTGGCGGCCAGCTCGGCCTCCACCAGGGCGTCCACGGTGTTCTGGGTGTAGGCACCGGCCAGGCCGACGCCGTTGCCGGTGTTGCTGGAGACGGCGGCGCCGCCAGCGATGGCGTGCAGCGCGGTGTCGTCGCTGGCCTGCACGTTGACCGCGCCAGCGTTGATGTCGAGGTTGTCGGTGATGCGTGCGCTGACCAGGTTGTCCAGGGTGTTCACCGCCGCCGAACCGGAGACGTTGATGCCGAAGGAGCCGGTGCCCTCGCGGGACTGCGCGGCGGGCTGGGTGCTGGGTGCCGGCGGTGCGGTGAGGGCTACGGAGAGGGCGTAGTTGCCGATGCGGCCATCGGCGCTGGCGCCGACCTTGAGGCCACCGGACGCGGCCACGGAGCCGGCGGCGAGCTGGGTGTCGCGGCTGCCCAGCCAGGCTTCGGTGGTGCGGTCGAAGGCGTGCACGCCGACGGCGACGCCGGCGGCCTTGCTGGTGGATTTCACCACGCCGCCGGTGATGGTCAGGCTGTCGGTTTCATCGCTGGCGTTGATGTTGATGTCGCCGCTGCCGCCGTTCTCGTCGCTCACCACCAGGTGGGCGCCGTCGTCGATGCCGGCGCGGGTGAGGTTGTCCAGCACGGAGACGGAGATCGAGCCGCTGAGGGCGTTGGTGCCGCCCTTGGAGCCGGCCACCGCGTAGTTGAGGATGTCGACGTCGGTGACGGCGTTGACGTTGAGCTCGCTGGCGTAGAGGTTCACCGCGCCGACGGTGGCCTGGGCGCTGTTGCTGTAGATGCCGGCGATGAGGCCGGCACCGAAGCCGTTCTTGCCGCCTTCGTTGTTGAACAGGCCCGGGTCGGCGGCGACGTTGACCATCTGCGATTCGGTGCGCGCTTCGATGTCGACGGTCTGTTCCTGGCCGCGGTAGGCCAGGTCCTGGTTGATGTTGACGCCATCGGCGACATCCACCTTGGCGTTGAGGCCGACGTGGTTGATGTCGACCATGCCGCTGAGGGTGGTGCCGCTGTCCTGGGCGCCTTCGCCGGAGACGGCGGTGGCGGCGTTGACCCAGGTGCTGAACATCTGGCCTTCGTTGATGGTCTGCAGGAAGTCGCTGAGGTTGTCGGCGCTGAAGGCCTTGATCAGGTTCGACAGGCGGCTCTGGTCCAGCCACGGCAGGCTGGTCTTGGCGTTGAGGCTGAGGGCCTGCATGGCGTCCAGCTCGGCGCCCGGGCGCACGGTCAGCACCGCGTCGTTGTCCTGGTTGCTGATGAGGATGGCGACGCCCACGCCGTTCTTCTTGCCGGTGCTTTCGGTGCTGAAGTCGAACGGCTTGTCGGCGTTCTTCTTGTCGGAGATCACCGAGGACACGGTGGAGTCCAGCAGGTCGGTGACCTCGGCGTTGAGGCTGGCATCCTGGCCGGCCTTGACCTTGGCCTGGCTGCCCAGGTTCAGCAGCGCCTGGTTGTCGTGGTTGATGTAGGCCAGGGCACCGGCGGCGCCCAGTTCATCGAGGAAGCCCTTGCTCTGCTCGCTGCCGCCTTTCTCGCCTTCTTCTTCCTCGCCCTTCTCGACGAGCTTCTTCAGCAGCTCCTTGATGCCGTCCTTGGTCTTGGCCTGGAGCAGCTCGGTGGGGTCTTCGCCGGCCTCGCCGATCTTCTCTTCCAGGGTGGCGACGATCTTGTTCTCGTCGCCGAGCATCACGGCGGCTTCGTTGCTGTTGGACTGGGTGTCCACCTTGGCTTCCAGGGTGGCGTTGCCGCCGGCTTCCAGGGTGCCGTTGAAATCGTTGCGGGCCTGCAGGTCGGAGAGGGCGACCAGCACCGAGACGCCGATGGCGCCCTCGGCGTCGCCGGCCTGGGCGCTGACATCGAACACCTTGACCTGCTCGGCGCTGACGCTGGCGTCGAAGGCGGCCTTGATCAGGCTGCCGCTGCCGACGGTGGTGGTGGCGCGGCCCTTGGCCGAGGTGACGTTGGCGGTGAGGGTGACCGGCAGGCCTTCGAGGGCGCCGGCTTCTACCGCGGTTTCCACGGTGGTGTCGGACTGGCTCTTGAGGTTGACGTTGCCGCCCAGGGATTCGATGCGGGCGTTCTGGCCGACGTTGAGCTGGGCGTCGGTGTTGGTCACCGAGACCACGGCGCCCACCGGCAGGTCGGCGACCTCGGCCTGGGCGTTGGTGCTGGCGTGGGACGAGATGTTCACATCGTTGCTGCCGATGATGCTCACGCCGTTGCCGATGTTGACCTTGGACTGGGCATCGAGCACCTGCACCGAGGCCAGCAGGCCGCTGCTGGCGAGGGTGTCGAGCAGGCCGCCGAAGAAGTCGCTGCCGCCGTCGTCATCGGTCTGCACGCCGGCATCGGCCAGGGCCTGTCGCTGTTCTTCCAGCTCGTCGTCGTCGAGGACCTGGGCGATGGGGTGGCCGTTTTCATCGACGCCGTTGTACAGGCCGTCGCTGGACAGGCTGTCGGTCAGCGCGGTGGAGGATTCGGCGCTGAGGGTGACCTGGCCGCCACGGATCTCGGTGCCGGCGCCCAGGGTGATTTCGGTCTTGTTGCTGCCCACGCCGACGAGGATGCCGGGGGTGAGCAGGGCGCCCTCGGCAGCGATGGCCTTGAGGGTGACGTCGCCGGCCTCGAAGGCGGCGTTGTTGGTGTGGGCGTAGAGCTTGGCGTTCTGGCCGAGGACGATGGTCGGCGCTTCCAGGGTGATGTCGCCGGAGTCGCCGACGGAGACCGCGTCGCGGTGTTCCTGCTGGCTGGCGGTCTGGTAGTTGGCGATGTTGCGGGTGGAGATCATCACGCCGTCGGCGACGTTGATCTTCTCCGACGCCTGCAGGCTGTAGTTCGTGCCGCCCAGGCGCTGGTCCTGGGTGAGGTTGATTTCGCGCGGGTCGATCAGCACGTGGCCGACGGCGCCGCCCTGGCCGGCCTTGGCCTCCAGGGTGCCGGCCCAGGTCACGCTTTCGTCGGCGGAGAGCTCGACCTGGCCACCATTGCCGCTGGTGCCGGCGTTGGCCGCCACGGTGCCGCCCTTGGCCAGGGTGCTCTGCTGCTTGGCCTTGATCACGACCTTGCCGCCGTCGGAGTGGGCGCCCTGGCCCGAGGCGGAGACCTTGCCGCCGCCGGCGATGGTGATGTCGTGGCCGGCGCGGATCTCGATCTCGCCGGCAGACTTGCCGGCGACACCGTCGGTGTTCACCTGGCCGGCGATCAGCACGTCGTTCTCGGCGATGATGCGGATCTCGCCGTTGACCTCGGTGATGGCGGCGGCGCTGTCGAGGCCGTCGATGTTCACCAGTTGCTCGATGCGCGGCATGGCCTGCTGGCCGGCGGTGACGCGACCGCTGGCGCCGATGCCGACGTCGCGGGCGCTGAGGGTGACGGCGCCCTTGGCATTGACCTGGCCACGGATGGACACCAGGCCGGATTCGGAAAGGGGCAGGTTGCCGGACTTCAGCTGGGCCACGGCGAGGTCGTCGATCTTGCCGTCGGCGCCGATCAGGCGTTCCAGGGAGGCGCTGTCCGGGGTGGTGACGGTGAGGGAGCCGACGTTGATCACGCCGGACTCGCCCACGACCATGCCGTGGGGGTTGGCGAAATAGATGTCGCCGCCGATCTGGCCGTTCTTGTAGCCGTTGAGGATGCCGTTGATCTCGCTGCGCTGGTCGCGAACGATGTTGATCAGGGCGTTGGCCGAGTCCGGTACATAAAGGTTGGCGGTTTCGCCGCTGCCCACGTTGAACTGCGAGAAGGAGTTGAAGCCGTTGCCGTTGCGGATGGTCTCGGTGCGGATGTCGGTGACCGCGCCGTTCTGCACCACGCTGGTGGCCGTGCGCCCGTCGGTGACGATGCCCTGGGCATAGAGGCCGGGGCTCAGCAGGGCGCCGATGGCCAGCAGGCCGGCGCCGCTGGCGGATTTGCTCGACTTGGTCTTGCCCTGTCGCGTGGTGTGCTCCCCAACGACTTGCCAGACACCTTTGGCGTGGTTCCAGATGGTGCGATAGACGTGGTTCATGGCGCGATCCTTGATGAGGGCCACGGCGGCCTGCCGAGCGGGTGTCGGGCAGTGCCGGCGGAGTGCGGGCCAGGGAAAGGGTTTGGGCGCGAGTATATGAGCGGGTCCCTGGCCTGAAACTGAGCAATGCTGACAATTGGCCATCATTTTTCGAGATCATGATGGCCAGCCCTGGAAGAGGCGGAGTAGATGGGCTGCGTGGGGATTTACGGGGCGCTCGCGTGACGGGTTTCGTGGGCTCCAGGGCTGGCATTTCGTCGGGAGGGGGAGGCGGGATGAAGCCCATTGCAGATTGCACCCGGGTTGCCGTTGCGCTTGGCCGGGAGGCGGGCGGAGGCGTTTTTGCCGGGCAAAAAAAGCCCCGCACTGGGCGGGGCGCAATCCGTGCGAGGCACGGCAGCTTGAGGTTCAGATGGCCCGGGGGCGGGTGACGCGGTCCACCAGGTAGACCAGGCCGTGGTAGTCGATGCCGCCGTGCTGGGTGAGGCCGATCTCGCAGGTGCGGCTGGTGGAGATGCCTTCTTCGCAGACCTGCACGGCGTCCTTCAGGCTGCGCAGGGCGTGGCCGTTGAGTTCCGGGGTGGTGAAGCCCTTGTCGCCGGCGAAGCCGCAGCAGTGGATGCCCTCGGGGACGACCACCTGGCGGGTGCAGCGGCCGACCAGGTCGATCAGCGCCTGGGATTCGCCCAGGTGCTGGGTGCTGCAGGTGACGTGTACGGCCACGGGTTGCTCCTGGGGGGTGAACTCCAGGCGGTCGAGCAGGTGGGTGCGGATGAAGCGCACCGGGTCGAACAGGTCCAGGCGCGAATCGAGGCCGTCCTGCACCAGGCGCAGGGTGCAGGGGCTGGTGTCGCAGTAGATGGGGTCGAGGCCGCCACGGCTGGCTTCCAGCAGGGCGTCGATCATTTCGCGACGCTTGCCTTCGGCCTGCTCGGCGTAGCCCTTGGAGGCGAAGGGCTGGCCGCAGCAGAGGCTTTCCAGCTGCGCGGGGAAGACCACCTGATAGCCGGCCTTTTCCAGCAGCATGCGGGTCTTGTCCACCAGCGGCACCTGTTCGCCGTCGGTGGCGGCGGGGCCCATGGCGCGGGATACGCAGGCGGCCAGGTAGACCACGCGGGGGCGGGCGTCGTTGGCCGGCGGGGTGAACTGGATGGGCTTGGCGGCCTGGGGCAGGGCGGGCGTCCATTGCGGCAGGCGCCCGGCGGAGAGGCGGCGCAGGGTGCCGGAGGTTTTTTCCAGCAGCGGCGCGCCGAGCAGGCGGCGGGCGCCGTCGGCCAGGCGCAGGGTGAGGCGTGCGCCCTTGAGTGCGGTGGCGAAGTGGCCGGCGAGCCAGTCGGCACGGCCGGCGTGGTGGGCCGCGTTGCCACGCAGCTTGCGCACCAGGTCGCCGGTGTTGATGCCGACGGGGCAGCGCTGGGCGCAGAGGCCGGTGGCGGCGCAGGTGTCGACGCCCTGGTAGGCGAAGGCTTCCTCCAGCTCACGGGTGTCGATGCCGGCGCGTTTGCGGGCCTGGATGTCGCGCCAGATGACGATGCGCTGGCGTGGGCTGAGGGTCAGGCCCTTGGAGGGGCAGACCGGTTCGCAGAAGCCGCATTCGATGCACTTGTCGACGATTTCGTCGGCGGCGGGCAGCGGCTTGAGGTTCTTCAGGTGCAGTTCGCGGTCGTCGCTGAGGATGACGCCGGGGTTGAGGATGCCGGTGGGATCGAGCAGGCGCTTGAGCTGCCACATCAGCTGGTAGGCGTCGTGGCCCCATTCCAGTTCGACGAAGGGCGCCATGTTGCGGCCGGTGCCGTGCTCGGCCTTGAGGGCGCCGCCGAATTCGACGGCGACCAGTTGGGCGACGTCCTGCATGAAGGCGTCGTAGCGGGCGACCTGTTCGGGGCTGTCGAAGCCCTGGGTGAAGACGAAGTGCAGGTTTCCTTCCAGGGCGTGGCCGAAGAGGATGGCCTCGTCGTAGCGGTGCTTGTCGAACAGTTCGATGAGACGGTTGACGCCGGCGGCGAGCTGTTCGACGGGGAAGGTGACGTCTTCGATGATCACCGTGGTGCCGGTCTGGCGCACGGCACCGACGGCGGGGAAGGTGTCCTTGCGGATCTTCCACAGCTGGTTGTAGACGAGCGGGTCTTCGCTGAAGTCGACCTTCTGCTCCACCGGGAAGTCGGCGATGGAGGCGGTGATCTGCGCGAGCTGTTCGTGCAGCAGGCTGGCGCTGGCGGCACGGGATTCGATGAGCAGGGCGCAGGCGCTGGCGGAGAGGCCCTTGACCCAGGCGGGCATGCCGGGCTTCTCCTGCACCGAGCGCAGGCTGCGGCGGTCGAGCAGCTCGACGGCGGAGACGGGCTGGGTCTTGAGCACGGGCACGGCGCGGCAGCAGGTTTCCACATCGGGGAAGACGATGAGCGCGGAGGCCTTGTGCGGGTGCTCGGGCACGGTGTCGTAGGTCACCGCGCTGATGAAGCCGAGGGTGCCTTCGGAGCCCACCAGCAGGTGGGTGAGGATGTCCAGCGGCTGGTCGTAGTCCACCAGGGCGTTGAGGGACAGGCCGGTGGTGTTCTTCAGGCGGTACTTGTGGCGGATCTTCGCGGCCAGTTCGGTGTTGGCGCGGGTCTGCCGGCCGAGTTCGGCCAGGCGCTCCAGCAGCTCGCCGTGGCTGGCCTGGAAGGCGGCGACGCTGGCCGGGTCTTCACTGTCCAGCAGGGTGCCGTCGGCCAGCACCAGGCGCAGGCCGGCGAGGGTGTGGTAGCTGTTCTGCGCGGTGCCGCAGCACATGCCGCTGGCGTTGTTGGCGACGATGCCGCCGATCTTGCAGGCGTTGATGGAGGCCGGGTCGGGGCCGATCTTGCGGCCGTAGGGGGCGAGCCAGGCGTTGGCCTGGGCGCCGATGACACCGGGCTGCAGGCGGATCTGCTCGCCGCCCTTGCGGATGTCGCGGCCGTTCCAGTTGTCACCGAGGACAATCAGCACCGAGTCGCTGATGGCCTGGCCGGAGAGGCTGGTGCCGGCGGCGCGGAAGGTGACGGGGACCTGGTCGGCGTAGGCGGCCTTGAGCAGGGTGATGACTTCGGCTTCGCTCTCGACCCGCACCACCAGCTTGGGGATGAGGCGGTAGAAGCTGGCGTCGGTGCCGAAGGCGAGGGTGGAAAGCGCATCGTCGAAGCGCCGGTCGCGGGGGATCAGGCGCTCGACGGTGTGCAGGAAGGCGGCGGGCAGGCTCATCGGTCGGGTCCTGTCATCAACGGTGGGTGCGGGCCGCTCGGGCGGCCTCGTCGGTTCTCTATCAGGTGCAGCGGGTCAGCGACCGAGCTCGCGTACCAGCGAGTCTGCGCTGATTTCGGCGATGCTCTTGGCGCCGGTGAGCACCATGGCCACGCGCATTTCCTTGTCGATCAACTCCAGCAGGTTGCTGACGCCAGCGCCACCGGCGGCGGCCAGGGCGTAGACGAAGGCGCGGCCGAGCATGACGGTGTCGGCGCCGAGGGCGAGCATGCGCACCACGTCGAGGCCGGTGCGGATGCCGGAGTCGGCGAGGATCTTCAGCTCGCCCTTCACCGCGTCGGCGATGGCGGGCAGGGCGCGGGCGCTGGAGAGCACGCCGTCGAGCTGGCGACCGCCATGGTTGGAGACGACGATGCCGTCGGCACCGAAGGTGACCGCGTCGCGGGCGTCCTCGGGGTCGAGGATGCCCTTGATGACCATGGGGCCGTCCCAGAATTCGCGGATCCACTCCAGGTCCTTCCAGGAAATGGACGGGTCGAAGTTGGCGCCGAGCCAGCCGATGTAGTCGGCCAGGCCGGTGGGGTCGCCACGGTAGGCGGAGATGTTGCCGAGGTCGTGGGGCTTGCCCAGCAGGCCGACGTCCCAGGCCCAGGCGGGGTGGGTCATGGCTTGCAGCACGCGGCGCATGGCAGCGTTGGGGCCGCTCATGCCGGAGTGGGCGTCGCGGTAGCGGGCGCCGGGCACGGGCATGTCGACGGTGAACACCAGGGTGGTGACACCGGCGGCCTTGGCGCGCTCCAGGGCGTTCTTCATGAAGCCGCGATCCTTGAGCACGTAGAGCTGGAACCACATGGGGCGCTGGATGGCCGGGGCGACTTCTTCGATCGGGCACACCGAGACGGTGGAGAGGGTGAAGGGGATGCCCTTGTCCGCCGCCGCCTTGGCCGCCTGCACTTCGCCGCGACGTGCGTACATGCCGGTCAGGCCCACCGGGGCCAGGGCCACGGGCATGGTGAGGGTTTCGCCGAACAGCTGGGTTTCGAGGCTCAGCTCGGACATGTTCTTCAGCACGCGCTGGCGCAGGGCGATGCCGGAGAGGTCCTCGACGTTGCGCCGCATCGTGTACTCGGCGTAGGCGCCGCCGTCGATGTAGTGGAACAGGAAGGGCGGCAGCTTGCGCTGGGCGGCGGCGCGGTAGTCGGTGGAGGCGGAGATGATCATGGGCTCTTCCGTTTGCGAGAAAAGTTTGGATCGAGCGAGCTAGAGCGAGACAAGGCGGAAATGGCCGAGGGAGCGGAGCCTACGACTGTAGGTGAGCATCTCCGAGGCCATTTCCAACGCCGTATCGCCGACGCGCAGCCGATCAGGGCTCGGTCAGTGAACCAGCATGCCGGTGAAGACATAGGCCTGCGCCAGGGTGATCAGGCCGACCAGGGCGGCGAAGATCAGGCTGTGCTTCAGGGTGAAGCGGAACAGGTCCGACTCCTTGCCGACCATGCCGGTGGCGGCGCAGGCCACGGCGATGGATTGCGGCGAGATCATCTTGCCGGTCACGCCGCCGCTGGTGTTGGCGGCCACCAGCAAGGTGTCGTTGACGCCGATCTGGTGCGCGGTGGTGGCCTGTAGGGAGCTGAACAGGGCGTTGGACGAGGTGTCCGAGCCGGTCAGGAAGACCCCCAGCCAGCCGAGGAAGGGCGAGAAGAACGGGAAGGCTGCGCCGGTGCCGGCGAGGACCAGTGCCAGGGTGGTGGACATGCCCGAGTAGTTGGTGACGAAGGCGAAGGCCAGCACCATGCCGATGGACAGGATCGGCCATTTCAGTTCGACCAGGGTTTCGCCAAAAGTGGTAAGACCATTTTTAACGTTGACCTTGAGCACCAGCATCGACAGCACGGCGGAGAAGAAGATCGCGGTGCCGGTTGCGGAGATCGGGTCGAGCTTGAACACCGCCGGCATGGCCGTGGTGGTGGCCACGATGGGCGCGCCTTTCAGGACAAGCTGGTCCAGGTGCGGGATGGCGAACATGAAGACGAACTGCTCCAGTGCGCCGCCCGGGGCGAACATCGCCTTGAAGGGCTTGAGGGTCCAGATGGTCACCAGCACGGTGAGGATCAGGAAGGGCGACCAGGCCTTGAGGATCTCGCCGAAGCTGTAGGGCGAGGGCGTGGTGCTGCGCGGGCCGCCGAAGCCACCGACGACCGCTGCGCCGCCGGAGACGCCGACCACTTCCGCGCTCTGCGCGCGGGCCGGTTGCCAGACCTTGAGGAACAGGGTGAGGGAAATCAGGCTGACCAGGGCGGAGGTGATGTCCGGCAGCTCCGGGCCGATGAAGTTGGAGGTGAAGTACTGGGTGATGGCGAAGCTGCCGCCGGCCACCAGGGCGGCGGGCCAGGTTTCCTTGACACCGCGCCAGCCATCCATCATTGCGACCAGCCAGAAGGGCACGAGGATCGACAGGAAAGGCAGTTGGCGGCCGGTCATGGCGCCGATCTTGAAGGCATCGATGCCGGTGACCTGGCCGGCGACGATGATCGGGATGCCCAGGGCGCCGAAGGCCACCGGGGCGGTGTTGGCGATCAGGCACAGGCCGGCGGCGTAGAGCGGGTTGAAGCCCAGGCCCACCAGCAGCGCGGCGGTGATGGCCACCGGGGCGCCGAAGCCGGCGGCCCCTTCGAGGAAGGCACCGAAGGAGAAGCCGATCAGCAGCACCTGCAGGCGCTGGTCATCGGTGATCGACAGCACCGAGCTGCGGATCACTTCGAACTGGCCGCTCTTGACCGTGAGTTTGTAGAGGAACACCGCCGCGACGATGATCCAGGCGATCGGCCAGAGGCCATAGGCGAAGCCGTAGCCGGCCGCGGCGAAGGCCATGTCGGCGGGCATGTTGAAGGCGAAGATGGCGACGGCAAGTGCCAGCGCCAGGGTAATGGTGCCGGCGATGTGGCCCTTGAGGCGGAACACGGCGAGGGCGAGGAAGAAGAACACGATCGGGATCACGGCGACGGCAGCGGACAGGCCGAGGCTGCCGAGAGGGGTGTAGATCTGTTGCCATGCTTGCATGGTGGTTGGCTCCGTAATTGTTTTTGGAGTGCCTGTGGGCCGTCCGGGTAGGCGCGACGCTTTTGGCGTTGCAGCAGGCATTGGCCGGATCTGGCGTACTTCGTCGAAATTGGTAATACCAATTTACAAAATCGACGGCTCAGGGTAAAAGTCTTACCGTGCGCATGTCAATTTCCTGTCCTACAACTTTGGTCGAGAGGGTTGTGATCGGGCTTTTCTTGTGTGTCGCGCGTGGGCTGGTTAGGCTGCCGCGCCAGGCTGCCCGGATGGGCTGCGGAACTGAGTCGGGAGGGGTATGGGATTTGGTCAGGTGCGTCAGCGCCGTCTGTCGGATGACATCGTCAGCCACCTGGAGTCGATGATCCTCGAGGGCACCCTGAAGGCCGGCGAGCGGCTGCCTGCGGAACGGCTGTTGGCGGAGCAGTTCGGGGTGTCCCGGCCGTCGCTGCGCGAGGCCATCCAGAAGCTGGTGGCCAAGGGTTTGCTGGTCAGTCGCCAGGGTGGCGGCAACTACGTTTCCGCCGAGCTCGGCTCCACCTTCAGCGACCCTTTGCTGTCGCTGCTGGAGGGCAATCCGGATGCCCAGCGCGATTTGCTGGAGTTCCGCCACACGCTGGAGGGCTCATGCGCCTTCTATGCGGCGCAACGCGCGACCTCGGTCGACCATGAGCGCCTGCGTGAGGCCTTCGAGACCTTGCAGGCCTGCTACATGCCCGGGAGCAAGGCGAGCCGCGAGGACGAGGGGGCGGCGGATGCGCGCTTCCACCTGGCGATCGCCGAGGCCAGCCACAACGCCGTGCTGCTGCACACCATTCGCGGCCTGTTCGAACTGCTCAAGCACAACGTGGTCACCAATATCGGAGGCATGTACCTGCAGCGCGACGAGACCCGCGACATGCTGATGAAGCAGCACCGGGCGCTGTTCGAGGCGATCATCGAGCGGCGTGCCGAGGAGGCGAGGGAGATTTCGCACCAGCACATCGATTACGTGCAGGAGGTGCTGGCGGAAGGGCAGCTGGAAGCGCGCCGCATGGAGCGTGCGCAGCGCAGGCAGGGGATCTGAGGTCGCTGGCCTGAAGGTGCGGGGCGGGTGACTGGCGCCGGGGCGGCGCTCAGTCTTCCTTGCCCTTGGTGCGCATGACGCGAGCGATCTCGCGATCGGAGTCGCGCTCCTTCTCGGTGGCGCGCTTGTCGAATTCCTTCTTGCCCTTTACCAGTGCGATCTCGCACTTGATCAGGTGGGCTTTCCAGTACAGCGACAGCGCCACGCAGGCGTAGCCCTTCTGCTGGACGGCGCCGATCAGCTTGCTCAGTTCGCGCTTGTGCAGGAGCAGCTTGCGGGTGCGGACGGGGTCGGCGATCACGTGGGTGCTGGCGGTTTTCAGGGGCGTGAAGTGGCTGCCGAGCAACCAGGCTTCGCCGTCCTTGAGCAACACGTAGCTGTCCACCAGTTGGGCCTTGCCGGCACGCAGACTCTTGACTTCCCAGCCGGCGAGGGCGAGGCCCGCCTCGAACCGCTGTTCGACGAAGTAGTCATGCAGAGCCTTCTTGTTCTGCGCGATGGAGCCTTGGGGATGTTTCTTTTGCTTAGCCATAGGCGCGGCATTATAGGGAGTCCCAGGCGTGGCCGCTACGGCGGCGTAGGCTTGAGCGCGAGGGGTGAATCCCTGACAATGCGCGCTCTTTTTTTGACCAGCCGTGTTGCTCGCTCCGGCGCAGCCGACTGACCGACGATCAGAGGCCCAGATGACCACCCATATCCAGCGCTCCGCTCTGCTGCCGTACCCTGCGCAGGCGCTTTACGATCTGGTCAACGACGTGGCGAGGTACCCCGAGTTCCTGCCCTGGTGCTCCACCAGTGAAGTGCTGCAGGCCAGCGAGACCGAGATGGTCGCCAGCCTCGGCGTGGCCAAGGGTGGGATCAGCCAGCGCTTCGTCACCCGCAATCGGCTGGTGCCGGGGCAGGTGATCGAGATGAACCTGGAGGAGGGGCCATTCACCGAGTTGCACGGCGTGTGGAATTTCAAGGCGCTGGGCGAGAAGGCCTGCAAGATCAGCCTGGATCTGTCCTTCGACTACGCCGGCCCCATCGTCAAGGCGACACTCGGGCCGCTCTTCAATCAGGCCGCCAACACCCTGGTCGACGCCTTCTGTCAGCGGGCCAAACAGCTTCATGGCTGATTCGATCCGAGTCGAGGTCGTCTGCGCGCTGGCCGAGCGTCAGCGCCTGCTTGGCCTGGATGTGGCTTCTGGCACCACGGCGCGCGCGGCCGTGGTGGCGTCAGGACTGGCTGCGGAGTTCCCCGAGCTGGACCTGGCAAGCTGCCCGCTGGGCATCTTCGGCAAGGCGCTGGCCAACCCCGAGGAGCGGGTGCTGGAGGAGGGGGATCGCGTCGAGGTCTATCGCCCGCTGCTGGCCGATCCGAAGGAGGTGCGCAAGGCGCGCGCCGCCCGTGCGGCCCAGGCGAGGGCGGCGGAGCAATAGCTGCCTGTTGGCCTGACAGGTGCCCAAGAAAAAGCCCGGAACCAGTCCGGGCTTTTTTCTGCGCAGCGTTTACTGCGGCGAGGTTTCCAGCGGCTCGGGCGTGGGCACCGGCACGGTTTCCACCTTGTCCACTTCCTGCTGGATCTGCTCGAGCAGCGAGCCGGGTTTCGGCTTTTCTTCCTGCTGTTGCTGGGCAGGCTTCTCGCTTTTCACTTCGGTGTTGCCGTCGCTGCCGAGGATGGCTTCGTCACGGCTCACGCCCGGCATGAAGTCACCCGCCAGGCCGATCAGTTGATCGCTTCCGTCGAACACCAGGCTGACGCGTTCCTGCTGGCGTTCGCCACCACCCGGCTGGATGCTGTAGAGATAGTCCCAGCGGTTGGCGTGGAAGGTGTCGGTGATCAGCGGGTTGCCCATGATAAACCTCACTTGCCGCCGGGTCATTCCGGGCTTCAACTGGTCTATCATGTCCTGCGTCACGACATTGCCCTGCTGGATGTCGATTTTGTAAACCCCGGGGAATGAACAGCCGGCGAGTGCGACCAGGCCTGCAAATGTGAGGCTGGTCAGCAAGAGCTTGGTGTTTTGCATCGGTGGGTGACTTCCACTATCTTGGCTGGGCAACGAAAATCCGATCATACCCGCATTAAGGGAAGCTGCGAAGCAGCGTCCACGAGAAAGCTGACCATGGTTGAAAATAACGAACTTCGCAAAGCTGGCCTGAAGGTGACCCTGCCCCGGGTCAAGATCCTGCAGATGCTTGACTCCACCGAACAGCGCCACATGAGTGCCGAAGATGTCTACAAGGCCCTGATGGAAGCGGGTGAAGATGTGGGGCTGGCAACCGTTTACCGCGTGCTGACCCAATTCGAGGCAGCCGGCCTCGTGGTACGCCACAATTTCGATGGTGGCCATGCCGTATTCGAGCTTGCCGACGGTGGCCACCACGACCACATGGTCTGCGTCGACAGCGGTGAGGTGATCGAGTTCTTCGACACCGAAATCGAAAAACGCCAGAAAGAGATCGTCAAGGAGCACGGCTTCGAGCTGGTCGATCACAATCTGGTGCTGTACGTGCGCAAGAAGAAATAAGCGCACTGCACCAGTAAATGGAAGAAGGCGACCTGCGGGTCGCCTTCTTTATTTATGGGGATGTGGGAGGTGTCAGCCCTGTGCGCTGGTGACCATCTTCCTGGCGTGGGCGATGGACTCTTCGGTGAGGTCCAGGCCGCCGAGCATGCGGGCGATTTCTTCGATGCGCGCCGCCTCGCTGAGGTTGGCCACGGCGGTGCGGGTTTCCTTGCTGCCGCGCACCTTGTGCACGAACAGGTGGTTGTGGCCTTGCGCCGCGACTTGTGGCAGGTGCGTCACGGTGAGTACCTGGCCGCGCTCACCGAGCCGACGCAGCAGCTGGCCGACGACTTCTGCGGTGGGGCCGCCGATGCCCACGTCCACTTCGTCGAACACCAGGGTGGGGACGCGGGATGTCTGCGCGGTGATGACCTGGATCGCCAGGCTGATGCGCGACAGCTCGCCACCCGAGGCGACCTTGGCCAGGGCCTTGAGAGGTTGGCCGGGGTTGGCGCTGACCAGGAATTCGACCTGCTCCAGGCCATTGGCCTGCGGGTCCTGGCTCTGGATCGGGTGCAGTTCGATGGTGAAGCGTCCGCCGGGCATGCCCAGGCGCTGCATCTCGGCTTCCACGGCCTTGGCCAGCTTGCCGGCGGATTTGCCACGCAGCTTGCTGAGTTCGCCGGCCCTGGCCTGGTAATGGCGGGTGTAGGACGCGAGCTCTTCGGTCAGGCGCTCGACTGCTTCGTCATCCGCATTCAGCGCCTCGATCTCCTCCAGCAGTGACTGCTGCAGGCTGGCCAGCTCGCTCGGATGCACGCGGTGTTTGCGCGCGAGCGTGTAGATGGTGTCGAGGCGCTCCTCCAGTTGCTGCTGGCGTTGCGGGTCGGCGTCGAAATGATCGATGAAGCGATTGATCTCGCCGACCGCTTCCTCCACCTGGATCTGCGCGCTGGCCAGCAGGTTGACGGCTTCGGCGATGGCGCCTTGCTGGGTGTTGAAGGCGGTCAGGCGGTTGAGGCTGGAGGTGAGGGCGCTGAGCACGTTGCCTGCGTCACTCTCGCTGCACATGTCCAGCACCTGGCGGCAGCCTGCGAGCAGGCTTTCGGCGTTGGAGAGGTTCTTGTGCTCCTGCTCCAGCTGGTCGAGCTCGCAGTCGCCGAGGGCAAGGTTCTCCAGCTCTTCCAGTTGGTAGCTGAGCAGCTGGTGGCGGGCGCGTTGTTCTTCGCCGCTGCGGGAGAGGCGTTCCAGTTCCTGGCGGGTCTGCTTCCAGCGTTGCGCGGCGAGTTGCACCTGGCGGGCCAGCTCGCTGGCCCCGGCGAACTCGTCCAGCAGGCGACGGTGGGTGTCGAGCTTGAGCAACGACTGGTGTTCGTGCTGGCTGTGGATGTCGATCAGCAGCTCGCCCAGGCTCTTGAGGTCGCCCTGTGGGCAGGGGGTGCCATTTATATAGGCGCGCGAGCGGCCTTCGGCGGTGATGACCCGGCGCAGGATGCAGGGGCCGTCGTTATCCAGGTCGCGTTCGGCGAGCCAGGTGCGGGCTTCGGGAATGTCGTGCAGATCGAAGCTGGCGAGGATGTCCGCCTTGTCCGCTCCCGGCCTTACCACGCCGCTGTCGGCGCGATCGCCCAGGGTCAGGCCCAGGGCGTCGAGCATGATCGACTTGCCCGCGCCGGTCTCGCCGGTGATCACCGACATGCCGCCGGCGAGTTCGAGATCGAGGTGTTCGACGATGGCGTAGTTGTGGACGGAAAGGTGGACCAGCATGGCGGCACTCCCAGGGCGATGGCTGGGTATTTATACAGTGTTTGTTTTCCGCCTGACAATCACCCCGCCCCCTTGAACCGACAAATTGCGACCCCATATAGGCGGACAGATCGCCGGGTTATTGCCCGGCCCGTTTTTGAAAGGAGGAACGCATGGCTGACGAACAGACCCTGGACAACCAGAACCCTGAGGCGAACACCGCTACCGAGGCCGCCGGCGGCGAAGACCTCGTGACCCGTGTGCAGACGCTGGAAGAGCAGTTGGCCGCGGCCCAGGATCAGTCCCTGCGCGTTGCCGCCGAGTTGCAGAACATCCGCCGGCGCGCCGAGCAGGATGTGGAGAAGGCGCACAAGTTCGCGCTGGAGAAATTCGCCAATGACCTGTTGCCGGTGGTGGACAGCCTCGAGCGCGGCCTGGAGCTGAGCAGCGCCGAGGACGAGGCCATCAAGCCGGTGCGCGAGGGCATGGAACTGACCCTCAAGCTGTTCCACGACACCCTCAAGCGCTACCAGTTGGAGGCGGTCGATCCCCATGGTGCGCCGTTCAATCCGGAACACCATCAGGCGATGGCGATGCAGGAGAGCACCCATGTGGAGCCGGGCACCGTGCTCAAGGTGTTCCAGAAGGGCTACCTGCTCAACGGCCGCCTGCTGCGCCCCGCCATGGTGGTGGTCAGCAAGGCACCGGCCGAAGTGCCGCCGTCCATCGACGAGCAGGCTTGAAATCCGGGCTGCGGCCCCCATCTGTTTAACCAAGCGTATTCATGCTGCCGCGACCAGTGAAACGGGGTCTCGGCAAATCCAAAGTTTCGGGAGAGAGAACATGGGCAAAATCATCGGTATCGACCTGGGGACCACCAACTCCTGCGTCGCCATCCTGGAGAACGGCAACGTCAAGGTGATCGAGAACGCCGAGGGCACTCGCACCACGCCGTCGATCATCGCGTACACCAACGATGGCGAGATCCTTGTTGGCCAGTCCGCCAAGCGCCAGGCGGTCACCAACCCGCACAACACCCTGTACGCCGTGAAGCGCCTGATCGGTCGTCGCTTCGAAGAAGAAGTCGTGCAGAAAGACATCAAGATGGTCCCCTACAAGATCGCCAAGGCCGACAACGGTGACGCCTGGGTCGAGGTGAAGGGCCAGAAGATGGCGCCGCCGCAGATTTCCGCGGAGGTGCTGAAGAAGATGAAGAAGACCGCCGAAGACTACCTCGGCGAGACCGTGACCGAAGCGGTGATCACCGTTCCGGCCTACTTCAACGACAGCCAGCGCCAGGCTACCAAGGATGCCGGCCGCATCGCCGGTCTCGACGTCAAGCGCATCATCAACGAGCCGACCGCGGCTGCGCTGGCCTATGGCATGGACAAGGCCAAGGGCGACCACACCGTGATCGTCTATGACCTGGGTGGCGGTACCTTCGACGTGTCGGTGATCGAGATCGCCGAAGTCGACGGCGAGCACCAGTTCGAGGTCCTGGCCACCAACGGCGACACCTTCCTCGGTGGCGAAGACTTCGACATCCGCCTGATCGACTACCTCGTCGACGAGTTCAAGAAAGAATCCGGCATGGACCTCAAGGGCGACCCCCTGGCCATGCAGCGCCTGAAGGAAGCCGCCGAGAAGGCCAAGATCGAGCTGTCCTCCAGCCAGCAGACCGACGTCAACCTGCCGTACATCACCGCAGACCAGACCGGTCCGAAGCACCTCAACGTGAAGATTTCCCGCGCCAAGCTGGAAGCCCTGGTCGAGGACCTGGTTGCTCGCACCATCGAGCCGTGCCGCATTGCCCTGAAGGACGCCGGCCTGGACGTGGGCGACATCCACGAGGTGATCCTCGTGGGTGGCCAGACCCGCATGCCGCTGGTGCAGAAGCAGGTCGCCGACTTCTTCGGCAAGGAAGCGCGCAAGGACGTGAACCCGGACGAAGCCGTGGCCATCGGTGCCGCCATCCAGGGCGCCGTGCTGTCCGGTGACGTGAAGGACGTGCTGCTGCTCGACGTATCCCCGCTGACCCTGGGTATCGAAACCCTGGGTGGCGTGATGACTGCGCTGATCGAGAAGAACACCACCATCCCGACCAAGAAGTCGCAGGTGTTCTCCACCGCCGACGACAACCAGTCCGCCGTGACCATCCACGTGCTGCAGGGCGAGCGCAAGCAGGCCACCCAGAACAAGTCCCTGGGCAAGTTCGACCTGGCCGAGATCCCGCCGGCTCCGCGTGGCGTGCCGCAGATCGAGGTGACCTTCGACATCGACGCCAACGGCATCCTGCACGTGTCCGCCAAGGACAAGGCCACCGGCAAGCAGCAGTCCATCGTGATCAAGGCCAACTCCGGCCTGTCCGAGGACGAAATCCAGCAGATGGTGCGTGACGCCGAGGCCAATGCCGAGGAGGATCGTAAGTTCGAAGAGCTGGCCGCCGCCCGCAACCAGGGTGACGCGCTGGTCCATGCGACCCGCAAGATGCTCACCGAGGCTGGCGACAAGGCTACTGCCGAAGAGAAGGCGGCCATCGAGAAGGCGCTGGGTGAGCTGGAAGTTGCCGTGAAGGGCGACGACAAGGCCGAGATCGAAGCCAAGATGAATGCGCTGTCCCAGGCTTCCACTCCGTTGGCGCAGAAGATGTATGCCGAACAGCCCCAGGCGGGTGAAGGTGCTCCGGCCGGTGAAGACAAGGCATCCGATGATGCCGTCGACGCCGAGTTCGAAGAGGTCAAGGACAACAAGTAAGCATCAGGCTTGCTTGCTCTCCTGCCTGCCGGGCCCAGCCCCGCAGGTTGATGCGCCGCGCGGGAGCTTGCTCCCGCGTCGGCGTGTCTGGAGGGCGCGAAATTTGAAGAGTGCAGAGAACCAATGGCTAAACGTGACTTTTACGAAATCCTCGGTGTCGAGCGGGGCGCCAGCGAGGCTGAGCTGAAGAAGGCTTATCGTCGTCTGGCCATGAAGTACCACCCGGACCGCAATCCGGACGACAAGGCGGCTGAAGAGAAATTCAAGGAGGCCAACGAGGCCTACGAAGTGCTCTCCGATGCCAGCAAGCGCGCGGCGTACGACCAGTACGGCCACGCCGGTGTCGATCCGCAGATGGGCGCGGGCGGTGGTGCGGGCTTCGGCGGCGCCAGCTTCTCCGACATCTTCGGCGACGTCTTCAGCGACTTCTTCGGTGGCCAGCGCGGCGGCCAGCGCGGTGGCGCCCAGCGTGGCAGCGACCTGCGCTACACCCTGGAGCTGGACCTGGAAGAAGCGGTGCGCGGTACCACCGTCACCATTCGCGTGCCGACCCTGGTCAACTGCAAGACCTGCGAAGGCTCCGGCGCCAAGAAGGGCACCAGCCCCGTCACCTGCACCACCTGCGGCGGCATCGGCCAGGTGCGCATGCAGCAGGGCTTCTTCTCGGTCCAGCAGACCTGCCCGCGCTGCCATGGCACCGGCAAGATGATTTCCGATCCCTGTGGCAGCTGCCACGGCCAGGGGCGCGTCGAGGAGCACAAGACCCTGTCGGTGAAAGTGCCGGCTGGCGTGGACACCGGCGATCGCATCCGCCTGTCCGGCGAGGGCGAGGCCGGCGCCATGGGTGGGCCGGCGGGCGACCTGTACGTCGTGGTCAACGTGCGTGAGCACCCGATCTTCCAGCGTGACGGCAAGCACCTGTACTGCGAAGTGCCGATCAGCTTCGCCGATGCCGCCCTGGGCGGCGAACTGGAAGTGCCGACCCTCGATGGCCGGGTCAAGCTGAAGATCCCGGAAGCGACCCAGACCGGCAAGCTGTTCCGTCTGCGCGGCAAGGGCGTGGCCCCGGTGCGTGGTGGGGGTGCGGGCGACCTGATGTGTCGCGTCGTGGTCGAGACCCCGGTCAACCTCGACAAGCGCCAGCGCGAGCTGCTCGAGGAGTTCCGCAAGTCCCTGCAGAACGACGGCTCCCATTCGCCCAAGGCCAGCAGCTGGTTCGAAGGCATGAAGCGCTTCTTCGGCGATCTTTGACATCCCGGCCCAGGCTGCAGGCGCAGGCTCGACGAGCGGCGCCTGCGGCGTGAGGCTTGCAGCTTGGAGCTTTGTGTATGCGACGTATTGCAGTGATGGGCGCCGCCGGGCGCATGGGCAAGATTCTGATCGAGGCGGTCCAGCAGACCGGCGGTAGCGCGGGTCTGACCGCCGCGATCGATCGCCCGGACAGCACCCTGGTGGGGGCCGATGCCGGTGAACTGGCGGGTCTCGGCCGTATCGGCGTACCGCTGTCGGGTGATCTGGGTAAGGTGGTCGATGAGTTCGACGTGCTGATCGACTTCACCCACCCGACCGTGACCCTCAAGAACCTGGAGATCTGCCGCAAGGCAGGCAAGGCCATGGTGATCGGCACCACCGGTTTCTCCCAGCAGGAGAAAGAATGGCTGAGCGCGGCGGCCAAGGAGATCCCGATCGTCTTCGCCGCCAACTACAGCGTCGGTGTGAACCTCTGCCTGAAGCTGCTCGATACGGCTGCCCGTGTGCTGGGTGATGACGTGGATATCGAGATCATCGAGGCCCATCACCGCCACAAGGTCGACGCACCGTCCGGCACCGCCCTGCGCATGGGCGAGGTCGTTGCCAGTGCGCTCGGGCGTGATCTGGAGAAGGTGGCAGTGTATGGGCGTGAAGGCCAGACCGGTGCCCGTCCGCGCGAGACCATCGGTTTCGCCACTGTTCGGGCTGGCGATGTGGTCGGTGATCACACCGTTCTCTTCGCGGCGGATGGTGAGCGCGTTGAGATCACCCACAAGGCATCCAGCCGCATGACCTTCGCCCGCGGCGCAGTTCGCGCGGCGCTTTGGCTGGAAGGTCGGGAAGCGAGCCTTTATGACATGCAGGATGTGCTCGGCTTGCGCTGAAACCGCCAAAAGGTCCTACTCCACGGTGGACCGAAAAAGGCTTCTCCTGTAAGCTGCAGCTTTAGTGTGTCCACTAAAAGTTACGCAGAATGGCTCAGATAAAAAAGCGGGGTGACGGTTCAAAACGTCATCCCGCTTTTTTACAACCTGCGTTTGCTTCAGCCTTGATCTACGGGAGGTCTTCTTGACTAAGCCAGCCATACTCGCGCTTGCCGACGGCAGCATTTTCCTCGGTGAATCCATCGGGGCCGACGGCCAGACCATCGGAGAGGTGGTGTTCAACACTGCCATGACCGGCTATCAGGAAATCCTCACCGATCCTTCCTATGCCCAGCAAATCGTCACCCTGACCTACCCCCACATCGGCAACACCGGCACCACGCCGGAAGATGCCGAGTCCGATCGCGTATGGGCCGCCGGCCTGATCATTCGTGACCTCCCGCTGCTGGCCAGCAACTGGCGCAACAAGCAGTCGCTGCCCGAGTACCTGGAGGCCAACGGCACCGTCGCCATCGCTGGCATCGATACCCGTCGCCTGACCCGCATCCTGCGCGAGAAGGGGTCGCAGAACGGCTGCATCCTCACCGGTGAAGGTGCTACTGCAGAAAAAGCCCTGGAGTTGGCGCGCAGCTTCCCCGGTCTCAAGGGCATGGACCTGGCCAAGGTGGTCAGCTGCACCGAGCGTTACGAGTGGCGCTCCAGCATCTGGAACCTGAAGACCGACAGCCACCCGGAAATCCCGGCCAGCGAGCTGCCCTACCACGTGGTGGCGTTCGACTACGGCGTCAAGCTGAACATCCTGCGCATGCTGGTTGCCCGCGGCTGCCGCCTGACCGTGGTGCCGGCACAGACCCCGGCCAGTGAAGTGCTGGCGCTCAATCCGGATGGCGTGTTCCTTTCCAACGGCCCTGGCGACCCTGAGCCCTGCGACTACGCCATCGCCGCGATCAGGGAAATCCTCGAGACCGAGATCCCCGTCTTCGGTATCTGCCTCGGTCACCAGTTGCTGGCCCTGGCTTCTGGTGCCAAGACCCTGAAAATGGGCCATGGCCACCATGGCGCCAACCACCCCGTCCAGGACCTGGACAGCGGCGTGGTCATGATCACCAGCCAGAACCACGGTTTCGCCGTCGACGAGACCAGCCTGCCGGCCAATGTCCGCCCCATCCACAAGTCGCTGTTCGATGGCACCCTGCAGGGTATCGAGCGTACCGACAAGGAGGCCTTCAGCTTCCAGGGGCACCCGGAGGCGAGCCCTGGCCCGCACGATGTGGCCCCGCTGTTCGACCGCTTCATCGAAGCCATGGCCAAGCGCCGCTGAGCCTGTCGACTGACCCAAGGATTCGAGTGAGTAAAAATGCCTAAACGTACAGATATCAAAAGCATCCTGATCCTCGGCGCTGGCCCGATCGTCATCGGCCAGGCCTGCGAGTTCGACTACTCCGGCGCTCAGGCCTGCAAGGCCCTGAAGGAAGAGGGTTTCCGCGTCATCCTGGTGAACTCCAACCCGGCCACTATCATGACCGACCCGGCCATGGCCGACGCCACCTACATCGAGCCGATCAAATGGGCCACCGTGGCCAAGATCATCGAGAAGGAGCGCCCCGACGCCCTGCTGCCGACCATGGGTGGCCAGACTGCGCTGAACTGCGCACTGGACCTGGAAAAGCACGGCGTGCTGGAGAAGTTCGGTGTCGAGATGATCGGTGCCAATGCCGACACCATCGACAAGGCTGAGGACCGTTCGCGCTTCGACAAGGCGATGAAGGACATCGGCCTGGCCTGCCCGGTTTCCGGTATCGCCCACAACATGGAAGAAGCGTACGGCGTGCTGGAGAAGGTGGGCTTCCCCTGCATCATCCGCCCGTCCTTCACCATGGGGGGTACCGGTGGCGGCATCGCCTACAACCGTGAAGAGTTCGAGGAAATCTGCGCCCGCGGCCTGGACCTGTCGCCGACCAGCGAGTTGCTGATCGACGAGTCGCTGATCGGCTGGAAGGAATACGAGATGGAGGTGGTCCGCGACAAGAAGGACAACTGCATCATCGTCTGCTCCATCGAGAACTTCGACCCGATGGGCGTGCATACCGGTGACTCGATCACCGTGGCCCCGGCCCAGACCCTGACCGACAAGGAATACCAGATCCTGCGTAACGCCTCCCTGGCGGTGCTGCGCGAGATCGGCGTGGAAACCGGCGGTTCCAACGTGCAGTTCGGTATCTGCCCGAACACTGGCCGCATGGTCGTGATCGAGATGAACCCGCGCGTATCCCGCTCCTCGGCGCTGGCCTCCAAGGCTACCGGCTTCCCGATCGCCAAGATCGCCGCCAAGCTGGCCGTCGGCTACACCCTGGACGAGCTGTCCAACGACATCACCGGCGGTCGCACCCCGGCGTCCTTCGAGCCGGCGATCGACTACGTGGTCACCAAGGTGCCGCGTTTCGCCTTCGAGAAATTCCCCAAGGCCGATGCCCGCCTGACCACGCAGATGAAGTCCGTCGGTGAAGTCATGGCCATCGGTCGTACCTTCCAGGAGTCCATGCAGAAAGCCCTGCGCGGCCTGGAAGTCGGTGTCGCCGGCTTCGATCCGAAGCTCGATCTGAACGATCCGGAAGCCGAGAGCACCCTGCGTCGCGAACTGACCGTGCCCAGCGCCGATCGCATCTGGTATGTGGCCGATGCCTTCCGCGCCGGCAAGACCGTCGCCGAAGTGTTCGAGCTGACCCGTATCGACGAGTGGTTCCTGGTCCAGATCGAAGACCTGATCAAGGACGAGGCGAACGTACAGACTCTCGGTCTGTCCGCCATCGACCGCGACCTGATGTTCAAGCTCAAGCGCAAGGGCTTCTCCGATGCGCGCCTGGCCAAGCTGCTCGGTGTTTCCGAGAAGAGCCTGCGTGCCCATCGCCACAAGCTCAAGGTGCTGCCGGTGTACAAGCGCGTGGATACCTGCGCCGCCGAGTTCGCCACCGACACCGCCTACATGTACTCGACCTACGAGGAAGAGTGCGAAGCCAATCCGTCGAGCCGCGAGAAGATCATGATCCTCGGTGGTGGCCCCAACCGGATCGGCCAGGGCATCGAGTTCGACTACTGCTGCGTACACGCCGCGCTGGCCATGCGTGAAGACGGTTACGAGACCATCATGGTCAACTGCAACCCGGAAACCGTCTCCACCGACTACGACACGTCCGACCGCCTGTACTTCGAGCCGGTGACCCTGGAAGACGTGCTGGAAATCGTCCGCGTCGAGCAGCCCAAGGGTGTCATCGTCCAGTACGGTGGCCAGACCCCGCTGAAGATCTGCCGCGCCCTCGAAGAAGCCGGCGTACCGATCATCGGTACCAGCCCCGAGGCCATCGACCGCGCGGAAGACCGCGAGCGCTTCCAGCAGATGGTGCAGCGCCTCGGCCTGCGCCAGCCGGCCAACGCCACTGCGCGCAGCGAAGACGAGGCACTGGCCCTGTCGAAGAACATCGGTTACCCGATGGTGGTGCGCCCGTCCTACGTACTGGGCGGTCGGGCGATGGAGATCGTCTACCAGGAAGAAGAGCTCAAGCGCTACATGCGCGAAGCGGTGAAGGTGTCCAACGACAGCCCGGTGCTGCTGGATCGCTTCCTCAACTGCGCCATCGAGGTGGATGTGGATGCGGTGAGCGACGGTGAGACCGTCGTGATCGGCGCGATCATGCAGCACATCGAACAGGCTGGCGTGCACTCCGGTGACTCGGCCTGCTCGCTGCCTCCGTATTCGCTGCCGAAGCATATCCAGGACGAGATCCGCGACCAGGTCAAGAAGATGGCCCTGGAGCTCGGTGTCGTCGGCCTGATGAACGTGCAAATGGCAGTACAGGGCGAGGACATCTTCGTCATCGAAGTGAACCCGCGCGCCTCGCGTACCGTACCGTTCGTCTCCAAGTGCGTGGGCGAGTCGCTGGCCAAGGTCGCCGCTCGCGTCATGGCGGGCAAGAGCCTGGCGGAAGCCGGTTACCAGGAAGAGATCATCCCGCCGTTCTTCAGCGTCAAGGAAGCGGTGTTCCCGTTCGCCAAGTTCCCGGGTGTCGACCCTATCCTCGGCCCGGAAATGAAGTCCACCGGTGAGGTGATGGGCGTGGGCGACAGCTTCGGCGAGGCATTCGCCAAGGCTCAGCTGGGCGCCAGCGAGATCCTGCCGAACTCCGGCTGCGCGTTCATCAGCGTACGTGAAGACGACAAGCCGGAAGCCGTCCAGGTCGCTCGTGACCTGATCGCCCTGGGCTTCGAAGTGGTTGCCACCGCCGGCACCGCCAAGGTGATCGAGGCCGCCGGCCTGCCGGTTCGCCGCGTGAACAAGGTGACCGAGGGTCGTCCGCATGTCGTTGACATGATCAAGAACGATGAGGTTACCCTGATCATCAACACCACCGAGGGGCGTCAGTCGATTGCAGACTCCTACTCGATCCGTCGTAACGCCCTGCAGCACAAGATCTACTGCACCACCACCATCGCGGCGGGGCAGGCGGTCTGTGAGGCGCTCAAGTTCGGTCCCGAGAAGACCGTTCGCCGGCTGCAGGATCTGCATGCAGGAATCAAGGCATGAATAAATACCCCATGACCGTCCAGGGCGCGCGCGCCCTGGAAGAGGAACTGGCTCATCTGACCAAGGTGATGCGCCCGCAACTCAGCCAGGCCATCGGCGAGGCACGTGAACTGGGTGATCTCAAGGAGAACGCCGAGTACCACGCCGCGCGCGAGCAGCAGGGCATGGTCGAGGCGCGTATCCGCGACATCGAAGGTCGCCTGCAGAACTCCGTGGTCATCGATGTCACCGCCATCGCCCACACAGGAAAGGTGATCTTCGGCACTACGGTGGATATCGCCAACGTGGAAACCGATGAGACCGTGACCTACCAGATCGTTGGCGAGGATGAGGCCGACATCAAGCAGGGCAAGCTGTCGGTGGGGTCACCGATCGCCCGCGCCCTGGTCGGCAAGGAAGAGGGCGACGTGGTAACGGTCAAGACCCCGAGCGGGCTGATCGAGTACGAGATCGTCGAGGTCCGCCATATCTGATCGTCGGCGGTTCCGCACAGCGACAGCCAGTTGGCAGCTGGCCCAGACACTCTGGGTCGGCGGCCTCTGGCTTCTGCACTTCGTTGTCGTGCCTTCCCTGGAACGCGTCGGTCTGGCGCCGTTGCTGGTGGAGGAAATCACGCGCAGCCTGACGCCGCTGCTGGTGGCATTCAGCGCTTTCTGTGCGCTGGTTCAAGGGTTCGTGCTGGTCCAGATCGAAGGTGCCCGCAGCCTGCAGCGCGATTCGCGCGGGCAGTTGCTGGTGGCCGTTCTGGTGATGGCGGTGGTGTTTCTGCTGGTGAACCAGTTGCAGCCGAATGCAATGCGCTGGCTGGCGTTCAACTACCTGGTTCTGGCGTTCTGTGGCGCCTTGCTGGTGATCCAGCCTGTGCCGGTGGGCGAGAAGGTCCGGGCGCGCTGAGCGCGCCTCGGTCATCGGCCTGGGTTCAGAGCCCGCTGAAGCGGCTGATGTTGGACAGGTTGCGATTTGGCTTGGGGTTGCGGCGATAGACCAGGGCCATCTTGCCGATCACCTGGACCAGTTCGCATTTGCCGGTGCTGCACAGCTCATTGATGAGTGCGCGGCGGTCATCGCGCTCGGTGATGCGGAATTGCACCTTGATCAGCTCGTGATCGTTGAGTGCGCGCTCCAGTTCGGCGAGCACGCCTTCGGTCAAACCATTTTCAGCCACGATCAATACCGGTTTCAGGTGGTGGCCGATAGATTTGTATTGCTTCTTGTGCTCCTGAGAGAGCGCCATAATCAGACCCCTGCGAAAAAAGGCGGTTAGTTTACCCGAGTCATTTCGGGGCGCACAGCTGAACACGCGGTGTCCCGTAGCTTGTACCAAGACTAGTCAGCATTGGCTCGAAGGGTCTTCATCATCGGTACGTGGTCCGCCAGTAGGGTGGAGAGCCTTGCGGATGTCCGACAGGACTTGTGATTTTCGAGAGTGCCCCAATATGGGGGATGTCGGGTCGGCCTGCGCAGGCCCCTCTCTTTCGTCGAGCGACTGTTCCTCCGGGCAATACCCGCTCGCGTGTGTTCTTTGCGAGGAATAGACTGCAACGGTCGACTCGTTTTTCGGTCTGAATGGCCAGGCTCGGTTGTTTTACGAGTGCCATGCTTCATAAAGGGTTACAGACGGCGCCTGCCAGGGGTGGGGGTTGTATAGTAAGTTAGGCCGGTTGATAACCAGCCGTCATGCGGGGCGTGTCCCAGGGCGGGATCTGCTCCAGAGGGTAGCTAATTGAACGATATGGCAAAGAATCTCATCCTGTGGCTGATCATCGCCGCCGTACTGGTCACGGTGATGAACAACTTCTCCAGTCCGAGCGAACCGCAGACGCTGAACTACTCCGACTTCATCGGTCAGGTGAAGGAAGGTAAGGTCGAGCGCGTCACCGTCGACGGTTTCGTCATCACCGGCAAGCGTAACGACGGCGACTCCTTCAAGACCATTCGTCCTGCCATTCAGGATGGCGGGTTGATCGGCGATCTGATCGACAACAACGTCATCATCGAGGGCAAGCAGCCCGAGCAGCAGAGCATCTGGACCCAGTTGCTCGTCGCCAGTTTCCCGATTCTGGTGATCATCGCTGTCTTCATGTTCTTCATGCGCCAGATGCAGGGCGGCTCCGGTGGTCGTGGTGGCCCCATGAGCTTCGGCAAGAGCAAGGCGCGCCTGCTGTCCGAGGATCAGGTGAAGACCACCCTGGCCGATGTCGCCGGTTGCGACGAAGCCAAGGAGGAAGTGGGTGAGCTGGTCGAATTCCTGCGCGACCCAGGCAAATTCCAGCGCCTGGGTGGCCGTATTCCCCGTGGCGTGCTGATGGTTGGTCCGCCCGGTACCGGTAAGACCCTGCTGGCAAAAGCCATCGCGGGTGAAGCCAAGGTTCCCTTCTTCACCATTTCCGGTTCCGACTTCGTCGAAATGTTCGTCGGCGTGGGTGCGTCCCGTGTTCGCGACATGTTTGACCAGGCCAAGAAACATGCGCCCTGCATCATCTTCATCGATGAGATCGACGCTGTCGGTCGCCATCGTGGTGCGGGCCTGGGCGGTGGTCATGACGAGCGTGAACAGACTCTCAACCAGTTGCTGGTGGAGATGGATGGTTTCGAAATGAACGATGGCATCATCGTCATCGCCGCGACCAACCGTCCTGACGTGCTGGACCCTGCTCTGCTGCGCCCGGGACGCTTCGATCGCCAGGTGGTGGTTGGCCTGCCGGATATCCGGGGCCGCGAGCAGATTCTCAAGGTGCATATGCGCAAGGTGCCCATGGGGGACGACGTCGACGCTGGCGTGATCGCCCGTGGTACTCCTGGTTTCTCCGGCGCCGACCTGGCCAACCTGGTCAACGAGGCTTCTCTCTTCGCCGCTCGCGTCAACAAGCGCATCGTCGAGATGAAGGAGTTCGAGCTGGCCAAGGACAAGATCATGATGGGTGCCGAGCGCAAATCCATGGTCATGTCCGAGAAAGAGAAGCTCAATACCGCTTACCACGAAGCCGGCCATGCCATCGTCGGTCGCATCGTTCCCGAGCATGATCCGGTCTACAAGGTTTCCATCATCCCGCGTGGCCGTGCCCTCGGTGTGACCATGTTCCTGCCGGAAGAGGATCGCTACAGCCTGTCCAAGCGGGCGCTGATCAGCCAGGTCTGCTCGTTGTTCGGTGGTCGTATCGCCGAAGAGATGACCCTGGGCTTCGATGGCGTGACTACAGGTGCATCCAACGACATCATGCGCGCCACTCAGATCGCCAAGAACATGGTGACCAAGTGGGGCCTGTCCGAGAAGCTCGGTCCGTTGATGTATGCAGAGGAAGAGGGTGAGGTCTTCCTGGGGCGCAGCGCTGGTGGCCAGCACTCCAGTGTCTCGGCGCAGACGGCGCAACTGATCGATCAGGAAGTACGCAGCATCATCGATCACTGCTACGCCACGGCGAAGCAGATCCTCGTGGATAACCGTGACAAGCTGGACATGATGGCCGAGGCGCTGATGAAGTTCGAAACCATCGACGCCGAACAGATCGACGACATCATGGCCGGTCGCCAGGCTCGTGAGCCGAAGGACTGGCAGGGTGGTCCTGGCGCCTCATCGGGCAAGCCCGCTCCTCGCGAGGAAGCTCCGCGTCCCGAGAACCCGATCGGCGGGCCGGCTGGCGAACACTAAGGTTCCTACATGAGTTCCACGCAGTACCTGACCCGGTTGCCTTGCGGCAACCGGGTTCTTGATTTGGGGCACCCGCACGTGATGGGCATCCTCAATGTCACTCCAGACTCCTTCTCCGACGGCGGGCGTTTCAGTCAGCGCGATGCGGCGCTGCGCCACGCTGCCGAGATGGTGGCCGCCGGTGCTACGCTCATCGACGTAGGGGGGGAGTCGACCCGGCCTGGAGCGCGGGCGGTTTCTCCCACCGAAGAGTTGGAGCGTGTCGCTCCAGTGGTCGAAATGATCGCCCGCGAGTTGGATGTGATTATTTCCCTGGATACTTCGACGCCCGCCGTCATGCGTGAAGGCGCTCGATTGGGGGCGGGGATGATCAACGATGTCCGCGCACTGCGACGTGATGGTGCGCTGGATGCCGTAGCCGATACCAGCCTGCCCGTGTGCCTGATGCACATGCTCGGCGAGCCGGGGAACATGCAGGAGAATCCGCAGTACGAGGATGTCACGCGTGAGGTTGCAGGGTTTCTTGCCGACCGCATGGCGGCGTGCGTCGCAGCAGGGATACCGGTGGAACGTATTCTGCTGGATCCGGGATTTGGCTTCGCCAAGACCCTTGAACACAACCTGGGCCTGTTCAGGCATCTGGAAGAGCTGAATAGTCTCGGGCGCCCCCTGCTGATAGGTGTTTCACGCAAGAGCATGGTGGGTCAGGTGCTGGGTCGCGATATCGATCAGCGCCTTTACGGCAGTCTGGCTTTGGCGGCCCTGGCGGTGGCCAAGGGAGCCTGCATCCTGCGGGTGCACGATGTGGCCGAGACTGTCGATGTCGTACGCATGATCGCTGCAGTACAGGCGGCGGAATAAGAAACACGGAGCATTCATGAGCAGAAAGTATTTCGGCACCGATGGCATTCGCGGCCATGTTGGGCAGTTCCCCATTACCCCTGATTTCATGCTCAAGCTGGGTTGGGCCGCCGGCATGGCGTTCCGCAAGCAGGGTAAGTGCCGCATTCTGGTCGGCAAGGACACCCGTATCTCCGGGTACATGTTCGAGTCCGCGCTGGAGGCGGGTCTTTCCGCTGCGGGTGCCGATGTGATGCTGCTCGGGCCGATGCCGACCCCGGCCATCGCTTACCTGACCCGAACCTTCCTCGCGGACGCGGGGATCGTCATCAGTGCCTCGCACAATCCGCACAACGACAATGGCATCAAGTTCTTCTCCGGCCAGGGGGTGAAGCTCTCCGACGAGGTCGAGCTGATGATCGAGGAGTTGCTCGATCAGCCTATGGTGGTGGTCGAGTCGGCCAACCTCGGCAAGGTTTCGCGTATCAACGATGCGGCCGGTCGCTACATCGAGTTCTGCAAGAGTACGGTACCCATGAGTACCGATCTCGCGGGGCTCAAGATAGTGGTCGATTGCGCGCACGGAGCGACTTACAAGGTCGCCCCCAGTGTGTTTCGTGAGTTGGGCGGCAGCGTTTCGGTGCTCGCGGCGCAGCCCAATGGACTGAACATCAATGACAAGTGCGGTTCCACCCACATGGAAGCGTTGCAGGCGGAAGTGGTGGCCCAGCACGCGGACATCGGCATCGCCTTCGATGGCGATGGGGATCGTGTGCTCATGGTCGATCACACCGGTGCCGTCGTAGACGGTGATGAGCTGCTGTTCATCATTGCTCGTGACCTCCATGAGCGTGGCAAGCTCCAGGGTACCGGTGTGGTCGGGACGTTGATGAGCAACCTCGGGCTCGAGCTCGCTCTGGGCGAGCTTGGCGTGCCTTTTACGCGCGCTAAGGTCGGGGATCGCTATGTCATAGCCGACATGCAGGAGCGGGGCTGGAGCCTCGGTGGTGAGAACTCGGGGCATATCCTCTGCAGTCATTTCACTACCACTGGGGACGCCTTGATCGCCGCGCTTCAGGTGTTGCTGGCCCTGCAGCGTCGTGACCAATCCCTGGCAGAGGCCCGTCAAGGCATGCGCAAGTGCCCTCAGGTGCTGCTGAATGTGCGCTTTGCCGGTGGCGGTGTGGATCCGGTCGAACACCCTGCCGTAAAGGATGCTTGTGCCCGCGTCACCGAGAAGATGGCAGGGCGCGGACGCGTGCTGCTGCGCAAATCCGGCACCGAGCCGTTGGTTCGCGTAATGGTCGAGGGCGACGATGAAAGCCAGGTCCGCGGTTACGCGGAAGAGCTGGTTAAAGTCGTAGCTGAGGTATGTGCTTGATTTCTCTTGCTACTTCAAAAAACCTTGGGTAACATCTGCGCCCACTTTGATCGACGAGGTAAAGCATGCGTCGCCCCCTGGTAGCTGGTAACTGGAAAATGCACGGTACCCGCGCCAGCGTCGCAGAGCTGATCAAAGGGCTTCGCCAGTTGGCATTGAATGCTGGTGTCGAGGTCGCGGTATTCCCGCCCTGCCTGTACATCAATCAGGTGATGCAAGGCCTGGACGGCAAGTCGATTGTCGTTGGTGCGCAGAATTGTGCTGTCGAACCCGTTCAGGGGGCGCTCACAGGTGAGGTTGCTGCGAGTCAGCTGGCTGATGCCGGTTGTACCTTGGTTCTCGTTGGACACTCCGAGCGTCGCCTGATTCTTGGTGAGCGTGACGAAGTGGTTAGTCGCAAGTTCGCTGCGGCTCAGTCTTGTGGTGTTGTTCCGGTGCTTTGCGTCGGTGAGACCCAGGAGCAGCGTGAGGCGGGCAAGACTCTTGAGGTTGTCGGGCGTCAGCTCGGTAGCGTGATCGAAGAGCTCGGTGTGGGGGCATTTGCGAAAGCGGTGATCGCATACGAGCCGGTCTGGGCTATCGGTACAGGGCTCACGGCAACTCCGCAGCAAGCGCAAGAAGTGCATGCTGCAATACGGGCGCAACTGGCGGCGGAAAATGCCGAGGTGGCGCGCGGTGTAAGGATTCTTTATGGCGGCAGTGTCAAGGCGGCCAGTGCGGCCGAGTTGTTTGGCATGCCGGATATCGACGGGGGGCTGGTTGGTGGGGCCTCCCTGAATGCTGATGAGTTCGGCGCGATCTGTCGTGCCGCAGGAAGCTGACGAGATGCTGGAAACTGTCGTTATCGTGGTTCACCTGCTCGGCGCGCTCGGCGTTGTCGCGCTGGTGTTGCTGCAGCAGGGTAAGGGTGCGGATGCTGGCGCCTCGTTTGGTGCGGGGGCTTCGGGTACCGTTTTCGGTAGTCAAGGTTCTGCTACCTTTCTGAGTCGAGTTACTGGTATACTCGCCGCGGTTTTTTTCATTACCAGCCTGGGCTTAGCGTTCTTCGCTAAAGAAAAGGCTGAAGCTCTGAGTCACGTTGGCCTGCCGGATCCGGCAGCTGTCGAGGTTCAGCAGCAAAAGCCGGCAGCTGACGATGTGCCGGTGCTCGAAGAGCAGAAGCCTGCAGAAAGTGCAGGTGATGTACCTCAGGCTCCAGAGCAGAAGTAAGGCAAGTTTTGCCGAGGTGGTGGAATTGGTAGACACGCTACCTTGAGGTGGTAGTGGCCATAGGCTGTAGGGGTTCGAGTCCCCTCCTCGGTACCATACAAAACAAGAAAGCCCGCTCCATGCGGGCTTTCTTGTTGGTGAGGTGTTCGGTTGACCGTGTACGCACGTAGGCCGTATACTCTCGCCCCAGCTTTGACGCGGGGTGGAGCAGTCTGGTAGCTCGTCGGGCTCATAACCCGAAGGTCGTTGGTTCAAATCCAGCCCCCGCAACCAGTAGTAGCGGAGCCCCTTTTTAGGGGCTTTTTGCTAGCTGGGACAGTTAGCCATCGGTCATTTGCCGATTGGTTCGAATGGATGGGCGTTTCGCCCATTTTTTATTTGCACAGCATGCGAGGGCAATCAGGTGTCGAGCAAGCTAGAACAGTTGCAGGCCTTGCTGGCCCCGGTAGTCGAAGCGCTTGGCTACCAATGCTGGGGCGTCGAGTTCCTGTCCCAGGGGCGGCATTCGCTGCTGCGGGTTTATATCGATCATGAGAACGGCATCCAGGTCGACGACTGTGAAAAGGTCAGTCGCCAGGTCAGTGGTGTTCTCGACGTGGAAGATCCCATCCCCAGCGAATACACCCTCGAGGTGTCCTCGCCTGGCATGGATCGACCGCTGTTCAGTCTTGAGCAGTTCGCTGCACATGCCGGTGAACTGGTGAAGATCAAGTTGCGCTCTCCCTACGATGGGCGACGTAATTTCCAGGGGCTCCTCCGCGGGGTGGAGGAACAGGATGTGGTGGTTCTTGTTGAAGATCACGAGTACCTGCTGCCGATCGATCTGATCGACAAGGCCAACATCATTCCCCGTTTTGACTGAGACGCGGATCCCGCGGATCCAATGGATTGCGAAAGGCGAGGCGTACGATGAGCAAAGAAGTACTGCTGGTTGTAGAGTCGGTATCCAACGAGAAAGGCGTACCGGCTGGCGTGATATTCGAGGCGCTGGAGCTGGCTCTGGCCACTGCTACCAAGAAGCGCTTCGAAGATGAAGTGGAACTGCGTGTGGAGATCAATCGCCACACTGGCAGCTATGACACCTACCGCCGCTGGGCGGTCGTCGAAGAAGACGACCAGGAAAACCCTGCGGCCGAACTGACCGTCGAAGAGGCCCAGGAGAAGCAACCTGGTGCCAAGGTCGGTGATTTCGTAGAAGAAAAAATCGAGTCCATCGAGTTCGGCCGCATCGCTGCACAGACCGCCAAGCAGGTGATCGTGCAGAAGGTTCGCGAAGCCGAGCGTGCGCAGGTCGTCGAGGCCTATCGCGAGAAGCTGGGCGACATCATCTCCGGCACCGTGAAGAAGGTCACCCGTGACAACGTGATCGTCGACCTGGGCAACAACGCCGAGGCGCTGCTGGCTCGTGAGGACATCATCGCCCGCGAGACCTTCCGTGTCGGCGCGCGCGTTCGCGCACTGCTGAAAGAGATCCGCACCGAGAACCGCGGCCCGCAGCTGATCCTGTCGCGCACTGCGCCGCAGATGCTGATCGAGCTGTTCCGCATCGAAGTGCCGGAGATCGCCGAAGAGCTGATCGAAGTGATGGCCGCCTCCCGTGACCCGGGTTCCCGCGCCAAGATCGCCGTTCGCTCCAAGGACAAGCGCATCGACCCGCAAGGCGCCTGCATCGGCATGCGTGGTTCGCGCGTCCAGGCCGTTTCCGGCGAGCTGGGCGGTGAGCGTGTCGACATCGTGCTGTGGGACGACAACCCCGCGCAGTTCGTGATCAACGCCATGGCTCCGGCCGAAGTGGCCGCGATCATCGTCGACGAAGATGCCCATGCCATGGACATCGCCGTCGGCGAGGACAACCTGGCCCAGGCCATCGGTCGAGGCGGTCAGAACGTTCGCCTGGCGAGCCAGCTGACCGGCTGGACGCTGAACGTGATGACCGAGGCCGACATCCAGGCCAAGCAGCAGGCCGAGACCGGCGACATCATGCAGGCCTTCGTCGACGAGCTGGAAGTCGATGAGGAACTGGCCCAGGTACTGGTCGAGGAAGGCTTCACCAGCCTGGAAGAAATCGCCTACGTACCGATGGAAGAGATGCTGAGCATCGACGGCTTCGACGAAGACATCGTCAACGAGCTGCGTGCCCGCGCCAAGGATCGCCTGCTGACCAAGGCTATCGCCACTGAAGAAAAACTGGCTGACGCTCAGCCGGCGGACGACCTGCTTGCTCTCGAAGGCATGGACAAAGAGCTGGCTGTTGAGCTGGCAGTACGTGGCGTAGTCAACCGCGAAGACCTGGCCGAGCAGTCTATTGACGACCTGCTCGACATCGACGGCATGGACGAAGAGCGTGCCGGCAAGCTGATCATGGCCGCCCGAGCCCATTGGTTCGAGTAAGCAGTCGCGGCCTGAGGAGAGAAGTGCATGACGCAAGTCACGGTGAAAGAACTGGCCCAAGTGGTCGACACACCGGTGGAGCGCCTGCTGTTGCAGATGCGTGAGGCAGGGTTGCCGCACACCAGCGCCGAGCAAGTTGTGACTGACAATGAGAAACAGGCGCTGCTGGCGCATCTCAAGGGCAGTCACGGCGAACGGCTGGAAGAGCCCCGCAAGATCACCTTGCAGCGCAAGACCACCACTACGCTGAGAGTTGCCGGTAGCAAGACCATCAGCGTCGAAGTACGTAAGAAGAAGACGTACGTGAAACGCAGCCCCGACGAGATCGAGGCCGAGAAGCAGCGCGAGCTCGAAGAGCAGCGTGCCGTTGAAGAAGCCGCGCGCCTGAAGGCCGAGGAAGAAGCCAAGCGTCGGGCCGAAGAAGATGCCCGTCGCCAGGCCGATGCCCGTGCCCTGGAAGCCGCTCGCGGCGGCGATGCAGCACCTGCTGCCGCCGTGGCTGCCGAAGCGACCGCCCCTGCTGCTGCTCCGGCTCCTGCCGCTGCCGCAGGCGCCGACGATCGCAAGAAGGAAGAGCCGCGCCGTCCCGAGAAGGCTCGTGACGAAGACGAGCGCCGTGATCGCAAGCACACGCAGCACCGTCCCTCCGTCAAGGAGAAGGAAAAGGTTCCGGCTCCGCGTGTCGCCCCGCGCAGCACCGAAGAGGAAAGCGACGGCTACCGTCGTGGCGGTCGTGGTGGCAAGTCCAAGCTCAAGAAGCGCAACCAGCACGGGTTCCAGAGCCCGACAGGACCGATTGTGCGTGATGTGAATATCGGCGAGACCATCACCGTGGCCGAACTGGCTGCGCAGATGACCGTCAAGGGCGCGGAAGTCGTCAAGTTCATGTTCAAGATGGGCACCCCGGTGACCATCAACCAGGTGCTGGACCAGGAAACTGCCCAGCTGATCGCAGAAGAGTTCGGCCACAAGGTCAAGCTGGTCAGCGAGAACGCACTGGAAGAGCAACTGGCCGAATCCCTGAAGTTCGAAGGTGAAGCCATCCACCGCGCGCCGGTCGTGACCGTCATGGGCCACGTCGACCACGGCAAGACCTCGCTGCTCGACTACATCCGTCGTGCCAAGGTCGCCGCGGGCGAAGCCGGTGGCATCACCCAGCACATCGGTGCCTACCACGTCGAAACCGACCGTGGCATGGTCACCTTCCTCGACACCCCTGGCCACGCCGCGTTCACCGCGATGCGTGCCCGTGGTGCCAAGGCGACCGACATCGTCATCCTCGTGGTGGCGGCGGACGACGGCGTGATGCCGCAGACCGAAGAAGCCGTCCAGCACGCGAAAGCGGCTGGCGTGCCGATCGTGGTCGCGGTGAACAAGATCGACAAGCCCGAAGCTGACCTCGACCGTATCAAGAACGACCTCGCCGGTCGTGACGTGATCCCGGAAGAGTGGGGCGGCGACACCCAGTTCGTACCCGTATCGGCGAAGGTCGGTACCGGTGTCGACGAACTGCTTGAAGCCGTGCTGCTGCAGGCCGAAGTCCTGGAACTCAAAGCCACCCCGTCGGCCCCCGGCCGTGGTGTCGTGGTCGAGTCCCGCCTGGACAAGGGCCGTGGCCCGGTGGCCACCGTACTGGTTCAGGACGGTACCCTGCGCCAGGGCGACATGGTTCTCTGCGGCGTCAACTTCGGTCGCGTCCGTGCCATGCTCGACGAGAACGGCAAGCCCATCAAGGAAGCCGGTCCCTCCATCCCGGTCGAGATCCTCGGCCTGGACGGCACCCCGGATGCGGGTGACGAGCTGACCGTGATCAGCGACGAGAAGAAGGCCCGCGAAGTGGCCCTGTTCCGTCAGGGCAAGTTCCGCGAGGTCAAGCTGGCCCGTGCGCATGCCGGCAAGCTGGAAAACATCTTCGAGAACATGGGCCAGGACGAGAAGAAGACACTCAACATCGTCCTCAAGTCCGATGTCCGTGGTTCTCTGGAAGCCCTGCAAGGTGCGCTGTCGGATCTCGGCAACGACGAAGTGCAGGTGCGTGTTGTCGGTGGCGGCGTCGGTGGCATCACCGAGAGCGACGCCAACCTGGCTCTGGCCTCCAACGCCGTACTGTTCGGCTTCAACGTGCGTGCCGATGCGGGCGCCCGGAAGATCGTCGAGCAGGAAGGCCTGGACCTGCGCTACTACAACATCATCTACGACATCATCGAAGACGTTAAGAAAGCACTGTCCGGCATGCTCGGCAGCGACGTCCGGGAGAACATCCTGGGTATCGCCGAGGTGCGCGACGTGTTCCGCTCGCCGAAGTTCGGCGCGATCGCGGGCTGCATGGTTGTCGAGGGCATGGTCCACCGCAACCGTCCGATCCGCGTACTGCGCGACGACGTGGTGATCTTCGAAGGCGAACTGGAATCCCTGCGCCGCTTCAAGGACGACGTGTCCGAGGTGCGTGCCGGCATGGAGTGCGGTATCGGCGTGAAGAGCTACAACGACGTCAAGGTCGGCGACAAGATCGAAGTGTTCGAGAAGGTCCAAGTGGCTCGCAGCCTCTAAGCGCGAGCTGCAATACGCAACGCCCGGTCCAGCTTCCGCTCGGCCGGGCGTTTGCCGCTTTTGAACCCCCTGGTTTCTAGGCCCGGGGGAGAGTGCAGGTAGCAGGAAATGGCAAAAGAATACAGCCGTACCCAACGTATCGGCGATCAGATGCAGCGCGAGCTGGCACTGCTGATCCAACGTGAAATCAAGGATCCGCGCCTGGGCCTGGTGACCATCACCGGCTGCGACGTGGCCCGTGACCTGTCCCACGCCAAGGTGTTCATCACCGTGATGGGCCAGGACGACAACGCCGAAGTCATCAAGCAGAACACCGACATCCTCAACGATGCCGCCGGGTTCCTGCGCATGCAGCTGGGCCGCGCGATGAAGCTGCGCACCGTGCCGCAGCTGCACTTCAACTACGACGCCAGCATCCGTCGCGGCGTCGAGCTGTCGGCGCTCATCGAGCGCGCTGTGGCCGAGGATCGCAAGCACCAGGGCGACGGCGAGGAATAACCGTGGCCCAGGTGAAGCGCATCCGCCGCAACGTCAGCGGCATCCTGATTCTCGACAAGCCCCGTGGCATGAGCTCCAACCAGGCCCTGCAGAAGGTGCGCTGGCTGCTCAATGCCGAGAAGGCCGGCCACACCGGCAGCCTCGATCCCCTGGCCACCGGCGTGCTGCCGCTGTGCTTCGGCGAGGCGACCAAGTTCTCCCAGTACCTGCTGGATGCCGACAAGGGCTACGAGACCCTGGCCCAACTGGGCATCACCACCACCACTGGGGATGCGGAAGGCGAAGTCCTCGAGCGTCGCGAAGTGACCGTCGGTCGTGCCGACATCGAAGCCCGCCTCGCTGGTTTCCGTGGCGAAATCAAGCAGATACCGCCCATGTACTCGGCCCTGAAGAAAGACGGCCAGCCGCTGTACAAGCTGGCACGCGCGGGCGAGGTAGTGGAGCGCGAAGCGCGTTCTGTTACTATTGCGCGCCTGGAATTGCTGGCCTTCGAGTCCACCCAGGCGAGACTCGCCGTGGCCTGCAGCAAAGGCACCTACATCCGTACCCTGGTCGAAGACCTCGGCCAGGTGCTTGGATGCGGGGCGCACGTGGCGGAACTGCGTCGTACCCAGGCAGGCCCCTTCTCGCTGGCCCAGGCCATCACCCTGGAAGAGCTGGAGAAAGCGCACGCCGAAGGCGGCAATGAGGCACTGGACCGGTTCCTCCTGCCCGAGGACAGCGGCCTGGAACACTGGCCCCTGATCCAGTTGAGCGAACACAGTGCCTATTACTGGCTGCATGGCCAGCCGGTAAGGGCTCCCGAGGCGCCGAAGTTCGGCATGCTGCGGGTGCAGGATCACAACGGTCGCTTCATCGGCATCGGTGAAGTGAGCGATGACGGGCGCGTAGCGCCGCGTCGACTGATTCGGTCGGAATGACCGATTCGAGGGTGGCTGTTAATAGGCACGGTCACTCCTCCTTTTAAAACACGGGATTCGTTCCCGGCCTATTACCTCAGAGGAAGCCCATCATGGCACTGAGCGTTACTGAGAAAGCCCAGATCGTTAACGAGTACAAGCAAGCTGAAGGCGACACCGGTTCTCCGGAAGTGCAAGTTGCACTGCTGACCGCCAACATCAACAAGCTGCAGGATCACTTCAAGGCCAACGGCAAAGACCACCACTCCCGTCGTGGTCTGATCCGCATGGTCAACCAGCGCCGCAAGCTGCTGGACTACCTGAAGGGTAAGGACACCACTCGTTACAGCGCCCTGATCGGTCGTCTGGGTCTGCGTCGCTAAGACGCACTCGAGCTGGAAGCTGGAAGTCGGAAGCTGGAAGCGGGGCCTCGGTCCTGCCTCCAGCTTCTGGCTTCCAGCTTCAGGCTTTTTTCGAGGAGGACGACGGGCCGATTCCCGTGCCTTCCGCAGATTTCCCCCAAAGGCAACAAAGAGAAGGTAAAGACACCGTGAACCCGGTAATCAAGAAATTCCAGTTCGGTCAATCGACCGTAACCCTCGAGACTGGCCGCATCGCCCGTCAAGCTTCCGGTGCCGTTCTGGTCACCATGGACGAAGACGTCACCGTGCTGGTGACCGTGGTCGGCGCCAAGCAGGCCGATCCGGGCAAGGGCTTCTTCCCGCTGTCCGTCCACTACCAGGAAAAAACCTACGCAGCCGGCCGCATCCCCGGTGGTTTCTTCAAGCGTGAAGGCCGTCCTTCCGAGAAGGAAACCCTGACCTCGCGCCTGATCGACCGTCCGATCCGCCCGCTGTTCCCGGAAGGTTTCCTCAACGAAGTGCAGGTCATCTGCACCGTCGTCTCCACCAACAAGAAGACCGATCCGGACATCGCCGCGATGATCGGTACGTCCGCTGCCCTGGCCATCTCCGGCATCCCCTTCGCCGGCCCGATCGGCGCCGCCCGCGTGGCCTACCACGAGAGCACCGGCTACCTGCTGAACCCGAACTACGAGCAGCTCAAGGCCTCCAGCCTGGACATGGTCGTCGCCGGTACCCAGGACGCCGTGCTGATGGTTGAGTCCGAAGCCCAGGAGCTGACCGAAGACCAGATGCTCGGTGGCGTGCTGTTCGCCCACCAGGAATTCCAGGCCGTGATCAACGCCGTCAAGGAATTCGCAGCCGAAGCCGGCAAGCCGGCCTGGAACTGGACCGCCCCGGTCGAGAACACCGCCCTGCTCAACGCCATCAAGGCCGAGTTCGGCGAGGCCATCTCCCAGGCCTACACCATCACCATCAAGCAGGACCGCTACAACCGCCTCGGCGAGCTGCGCGACCAGGTCGTCGCCCGCTTCGCTGGCGAAGAAGCCGGTCAGTTCCCCGCCGGTGAAGTGAAGGACGCCTTCGGCCTTCTGGAATACCGCACCGTCCGCGAGAACATCGTCAACGGCAAGCCGCGCATCGACGGCCGCGACACCCGCACCGTCCGTCCGCTGAAGATCGAAGTCGGCGTCCTCGACAAGACCCACGGTTCCGCCCTGTTCACCCGTGGCGAAACCCAGGCCCTGGTCGTTGCCACCCTCGGCACCGCTCGTGATGCCCAGCTGCTGGACACCCTGGAAGGCGAGCGCAAAGACGGCTTCATGCTGCACTACAACTTCCCGCCCTTCTCCGTGGGCGAGTGCGGCCGCATGGGCAGCGCCGGCCGTCGCGAGATCGGTCACGGCCGCCTGGCCCGTCGTGGTGTCGCAGCCATGCTGCCGAAGAGCGACGAGTTCCCCTACACCATCCGCGTCGTATCGGAAATCACCGAATCCAACGGCTCCAGCTCCATGGCTTCCGTCTGCGGCGCCTCCCTGGCCCTGATGGACGCGGGTGTGCCGATGAAGGCACCGGTAGCCGGTATCGCCATGGGCCTGGTGAAGGAAGGTGACAAGTTCGCCGTCCTGACCGACATCCTGGGTGACGAAGACCACCTGGGCGACATGGACTTCAAGGTAGCCGGTACCGCCAAGGGCGTGACCGCGCTGCAGATGGACATCAAGATCAACGGCATCACCGAAGAGATCATGGAGATCGCCCTGGAACAGGCTCTGGAAGCGCGCCTGAACATCCTCGGCCAGATGAACCAGGTCATCGGCCAGTCGCGTACCGAGCTGTCGGCCAACGCCCCGACCATGATCGCGATGAAGATCGACACCGACAAGATCCGTGACGTCATCGGCAAGGGCGGCGCCACCATCCGCTCCATCTGCGAAGAGACCAAGGCCTCCATCGACATCGAAGACGATGGCAGCGTGAAGATCTTCGGCGAAACCAAGGAAGCTGCCGAGGCCGCGCGCCAGCGCGTACTGGGTATCACCGCGGAAGCCGAGATCGGCAAGGTCTACGTCGGCAAGGTCGAGCGCATCGTCGACTTCGGCGCCTTCGTCAACATCCTCCCGGGCAAAGATGGCCTGGTGCACATCTCGCAGATCAGCGACAAGCGCATCGACAAGGTCACCGACGTCCTGCAGGAAGGCCAGGAAGTGAAAGTACTGGTGCTGGACGTGGACAACCGCGGCCGCATCAAGCTCTCCATGAAAGACGTGGAAGCGGCTGAAGCTTCGGGCGTCTAAGCCCCGGCGACGGTCAATGAGAGAGGGCCCCTTGCGGGCCCTCTTTTTTTTCTCGGAAAATGGCGCGCCGCCAGTATCAGCCCAAGGAAGCCGGGTCATGGACAAGACCTACTGCAAGTACCACCAGAGCCAACCCGCCACCTGGCACTGCCCGCCCTGCGAGCGCCACTTCGGTGATTGCTGCATCCCGCTTAATGCCGACGAGCCCAACGAGTCACCGGCCTGCCCGCTGTGCCGGGCGCCGCTGCATTTCCTCGGCGCAGCCAACACCGCCCAGCCTTTCTGGGAGCGTATTCCCCAGTTCTTCCTCTACGGCCTGCAGACCGGCCCCCTGGCTTTCGCCGCGCTGCTGGCCCTGGCCAGCCTGTTCATGCCGCGCTCGCTGATCCTCTGGATCGCACTGTTCAGCATCGCCACCAAGTACTTCCACAGCGTCATCGAGGCTGCCAGCGAAGGCGGGCGCGAAGCCCCGGGCCTGGCCACGGCCTTCGTCGGCGAAGGGTTCTCGCTGTTCATCAAGCAACTGGTGGTGTTCCTCGTCGCCTTCGGCGTGCTCTGGCTCGCCGCCGACTTCCAGAGCGAAGCCCTGTTCTGGGCGGTGAACATCGGCCTGATGCTGCTGATGCCTGCCAGCATCATCCGCCTGGCGCTGAACAAGGAGCTGGGGGCCGCGCTGAGTCCCGAACAGCTGGGCGAGGTGATCAAGGCCATGGGCTGGCGCTACCTGATCCTGTGCATCTTCCTCTTCGCCCTCTGGCAGTCGCCGGACTACGTCACCTACCTGCTCTCCCACGGGCTGCCCCGTGTGGTGCTGGTACCCATCGCCGCCTTCCTGTTCGGTTATTTCGGCGTGGTGATGTGCAGCATGATGGGCTATGCGGTCTTCCAGTATCAGGGGGCCCTGGGCTTCGCCATCGCCGAGGAGGGCGCCCAGGAAGGCTTCCCCGCCGCAGAGTGGCGACGTCGTCGCGCGCTGGCCGAGGCCGAGGTGCGCATCAAGGAGGGCCAGAGCGGCACCGCGCTGGAAACCCTGACCCAGGCGCTGCAGCGCGACCCCGACGACCTCAAGCTCAACGAGCGCTTCCACCAACTGCTGTTCGGCCTCAACGACCGCTCGCGCTGCCTGCGGCACCTCGAGCACTACCTGCCCCTGGCCGCGCGCCTGAACGCTCCCCTCGGCGCCACCGCCCTGCTCAATGCCCGCCAGTTGCAGGCGGACTACATGCCGGCGGATGCCCAGGTCTGCGAGCGTATCGCCGGCGCGCTGATCGATCGCCACAAGGTGCGCGAGGGGCTCAGCCTGCTGCGCAACCTGCACCAGCGCTTCCCCGACTACCCCTTCATCCCTCGGGCCTACCTCCTGGCTGCGCGCGGCTTCGCCGAGGGACTCGGGCAGGTGGAGCCGGCGCGCAAGCTGCTGGGCTATATCCGGGCGCGCTACCCTGGTTCTCCGCTTCTGGAGGAGGTGGCCGCGCTGGAGTCGACGCTCGATCGGCTGGCGTCTCAGTGAGAGGATCGATCGTGCAAAGTGCACGTGCCGCTTGGCTGGAAATTGCAATCTGCAAGTAGGTCGCGTTTGGCTTGTTTTTTTAAGTTATTGATAAATAACATTTATTTTTTGTTCTCCAGCTTGGCACAGGCCTTGCGATATCTACCGTGACTGCAGACAGGACAACGCTGCAGAGACCTGTAGAACATAGGAGAACAACCATGAAACAGTCTTTCAACAAGTGGACCCTCGCTGCCGTAGCCGCTACTGCCCTGAGCCTGCCGCTGGCCGGCACCGCCTTCGCTGCCCAGCCCACCATGCTGGCTGCCAGCGAAACCGTGAACAAGGCTGAAGAGGCCGTTTCCGATACCTGGATCACCAGCAAGGTGAAATCCAGCTTCCTGGCTGACAAGAATCTCAGCGCCCTGGACATCAAGGTCGAAACCAACAAGGGCGTCGTCTCGCTCTCCGGTGTCGTGGCCAGCGATGCCGAGCGTGACCTGGCGGTGACCACCGCCAAGTCCATCAAAGGTGTTACTGCGGTATCGGCCGACGGCCTGAAATCCGCCGAGTAACCCTCGCAGCCGGCCGCCCATGCCCGGGCGGTCCGGCGTGTAATCGAAGGAGAACGCCATGAATTCCGACATCATCAAAGGCAAGTGGAAACAACTCAGCGGCCGGCTCAAGGAGCGCTGGGGCAATCTGACCGACGACGATATCGACGTGGCCGAGGGCCACAGCGAATACCTGGTCGGCAAGTTGCAGGAGCGCTATGGCTGGACCAAGGAAAAGGCCCAGGACGAGCTGCGCGACTTCAGCAGCAAGCTCTGATCCAGACGATCAACGAAAAGCCCCGGGCCGCCACCCGGGGCTTTTCGTTGGGCGATGCAGTGGCGTCGTTCAGCGTGCCAGGTGTTGCTGGTAGAGGCCCAGCTGGTGCGTCTGCTCGGCTTCGGGAAAGGCCTTGCGCATGAAACTGGCCAGCTCGGCGACGCCGCGCAGGTCCCGGCGCTGGCCGAGTTGCTTGGCCAGCATCAGGGTGAGGCCGGGTAGCTGTGCCGGCGGCGTGGCAGTCCGGCCGAGGGCGCGCCAGGGGGCCAGGGCCCTCGGCCCTTCGCCGACCTTCAGCAAGCCCTGTAGCAGGTGCAACTGGATGGCCGGGTGTTGCAGCAGGCGATTCTGTGCATCGCTCGCATCATCGGCCAGGCGGCAAAGCAGGGAGTGGGCGAGGTTCGGATTGGGCAGGGCGAAGAGCTGCTTGAGCACCGCACTCATCAACGGCGCATCGTTGCGGGTCCTGGCCACCGGGTAGAGGCGTTCGAGCAATTCGAGGCGGCCGGGATGGCGGCTCAGCAGGTCCAGGCCACGGGCCGGCACCTGATCCAGGGCGAAGCGGCCGATCAACTGGTCAAGTGCCGCCAGCTCGCGTTTGAAAGGCGCGTCCGGGTCCTCCTTGGCCAGGTACTGCTCGTCCACCTTGAGCCCGCCCAGGCGACGGGGCAGCCAGGTGCCCAGGAAGCCGAAACCGAGCCCACCCAGGTGCGCGTAGTAGTTGACGTGGTCGTTGGCCAGCAACAGGCCATAGAGTTCCTTGCCCATCCAGATCGGCAGGATCCACAGCGCGGGAGCCTTGAAGTAGCCGATCAGCGGGCCCAGCCAGTAGAAGAAGTTGATCTTCCTCAGCCCGTACACGCCGATGTACATGCCCATCAGGCCGGCGACTGCGCCGGATGCGCCGATGCCGGGCACCCAGCCCGGGTCCAGGGCCCACCAGAGCAGGTGCGAGGCCAGGCCGCTGGTTAGGTAGAGCGCCAGGTAGGCGGTGCGGCCCAGGGCCCGTTCCAGGGCGAAGCCGCAGATGAACAGGAAAATCATGTTGCCCAGCAGGTGATCGAAGCTGCCGTGCAGGAACATCGCGCCGAACAGGCCTTCGACGGTGAAGCGCTTGGGCACGAAGCCGAAGCGGTAGCTGCTGATGCGGTCGCGGGCCGCCTCGGCGCCCGCGCGCGCCTTTTGCCAGGCGGGGTCGGCCTGGTAGGCGGCGGAGCGGTGCAGCTGGTCCTCGAACTCCAGGTCGCGCAGCACGTAGCCGGCCAGTTCCTGGCGCCGCGCGGCATCGATGCTGCGGCGCTCGTCGGCGTCCAGCTCGTGGCGCTGGGCCAGGCTGTCGATGAACAGCGCACGTTCGCGATTGAGCAGGCCGCCGTCGAGATAGAGATGCACGGCGGCGTCCGTGCGCGCTTCGTCACCGCCCTGGTAGGCGAGGTAGATCAGCGTATTGAGGATGACCAGCAGCAGGGTGATGACGGGCGGACGTTTCCAGTCCAGCGGGTGTTCGGCGGGGAGAATGACCAAGCGGGACGTCCTTGTCGCGGATCGGATTCAGGGGTGGGTCAGTCGCGTTTGCTTTCCACAGAGTTGAGGCGGCCACCGATGAAGTCCAGGTAGTAGTACATGCCGTTGACCGGCCCGTAGACCCATTCCTCCACCTGCATCTCCTGGCGCCCGCTGCGGGTTTCGGAGTAGCCGATCAGGTTGCGGCTGACGGGGTCGCCGCACTTGCGCTGCACCTCGACGGCGCGATCGCCCTCGCTGACCAGCGCGCTGCCGCAGCGGAAGGTGGCGGCGGATGCTTCGTGGGCCAGCAGCAGGGCCGGCAACGCGAGCAGGGAAAACAGCAGTCTCTTCATGGTGGGCATCCTGTCCGGGGAAAATGGGTGGCAGAGCCTAGCACTGCCGGTTCGTGGCTGTCAGTCGCCACGCTTGCTCTCGATCTTGATCAGCTTGTTCCCTTCGAAGCGCAGGTACTGGTACATGCCGTTGCGCGGCCCGTAGACCCACTCTTCCACCAGCACTTCGCTGGTGTTGCCGTAGCGATCGACCTTCTCGCGATAGCCCAGGCTCGAGCGACTGGCGGGGTCGCCGCACTTGCGCTGCACCTGCGAGGTGCTGTCGTCCTGGCTGATCAGGCCACCGCCTTCGCAGCGCAGCGTGGAGGAGGCCTGGGCGGATGCGGCGGCCAGGAGCAGGGGCAGGGCGAGCAGGGGGAGGATCTTCACGAATGCTTCCGTCATTCAGGTTGGGATTTCAGCCTACGCCGCCGTGGCGCGGCTGTCAGCAGGGCTGGATGCCGCACGAAAACTCGTGCAACACAGCCGCTTGGACAGATGGAAAGAGAGGTAATTCCAGGGGCCCGGGCAGCTATTCGCTGCCCAGTTGCAGAGGGGTGTCGACCTTGCCGTCCGCGTCCGCCTCGCCGAGGCTGACGTCGAGCATGTACACGCGCTCGTCCTGCAGGCCGCCACGGTCCACCAGGTAATCCTTGATGCTGGCGGCACGGGCCTGCGCCAGCTGGCGCAGCAGCAGTTCGCTCTGTGCCCAGGAGCCGATCACCGCCTCGCGCATCTTCGCCGTGCGCTCGTCGCTGCCCAGGTCCTTCCACTCGGCGGGCGGCTGCTGCTTGAGGCGGGTGCGGTAGATGCCTTCGAGCATCGGCGGCTTCTCGTCGTCCGGGACTACCAGCTGGGCCGGTTCGGCGGGCACCTTGTCACCGCGACGCTGGGCGATCTTGTAGTAGGTGCTCTGGTATTCGCGCTCCAGGCGCTGGGCCGCGAGCAGCGGGCCGTCGCTGGATTTGGCGCTCATGCCCTCGACTTCCAGGCGCAGCGCCGGTCGCTCCTTGAGCGCGGCGGCGAGGGTATCCAGGGTGCCTTGCGCCTCGGTGGACAGCTCGCTGCTGCCGGCGGCGAAGGGGACATTGCTCAGATCCTGATCGCCACCTCCGGACACCAGCCCGGCAACGAACTTGAACGGTGCCTGCGCCGCGCGCAACACCAGGTTGCGCAGGGTCTGCCAGACGATGGGCGCGACGCTGAACTGCGGGTCCTTGAGATTGCCGGCGACCGGCAGCTCGATGTCGATCTTGCCTTCGGTGTCCTTGAGTAGCGCCACCGCCAGCTTGATCGGCAGGTCCACCGCATCGGGGCTGTCGACCTGCTCGCCCAGTTGCAGCTGTTCCAGCACCAGGCGGTTCTGCGCTTTCAACTGGCCCTTCTCGATCTGGTAGTGCAGGTCGAGATTGAGGCGGCCCTTGCGGATGCGGTAGCCGGCGAACTTGCCGGAGTAGGGGGTCAGGGTGGTCAGCTCGACGCGCTTGAAGCTGGTGGCGATGTCCAGGGACTCCAGCGGGTCGAAGGGGGTCAGGCTGCCCTTGATGGTGACCGGGGCGTAGCGGTCGACCTTGCCCTTGATGTCGACCGTGGCCGGCGTGCGGGTGCGGGTGTCGAGTGTGCCGATCTCGCCGTTGAGCTGCTGGATGGCGGTGGCGAAGTTGGGCGTCAGGCTGAAGTCGGCGAAGTTGGCCGAGCCGTTGCTGATGCTCACCGCACCGACATGGATGTCCAGCGGCTTGCCGGCGGGCTCGGGCTTGGCGTTGGGCGCGGCGGGCTGCTTGATCACCAGGTCGCTGGCGTTGGTGGTCAGGTCCTCGTTGATGATGAAGCGTGCGTAGGGCTGGTTGATGCCGACCTTGTCGATGGACAGGCTCTCGCCGTGGCGATAGGCCAAACCCTCCACCAGCAACTGCTGCCATTTGACGAAGTCGCGCTCCTTGAGCGTGTCCAGGGTGTGCAACTGGTTGACCAGCGCGCGACCGCTGACGGTCAGCGCCAGGGGCTCGGTGCCGGTGAGGGCGACGTCGAGGTTGCTGTCGAGCATGCCGCTGCGCAGCTCCAGGCGCACGAAGGGCTCCATGTAGGCCTGGGCCACGCGCAGGTCGATGTCGCGGGTCTCCACCTTCAGGTTGGCGGTGGTGGGCTTGAGCTGCACCTGGCCTTCGGCCTTGAGCTTGCCCTGCTTGCCGAGGCCGGTGTCGATGGCGAGCTGGAAGGGCGACTCGCCCAGGCTGTCGAAGTCCTTGAGGTCGAGGTTCAGCGGGCCGAGGTCGATCTGCACGGCCTTCTTCGGCACGCGGTCGGCCAGGTGCACCTTGTAGCCGCGCAGCTGGGTGTCGCGCAGCAGCACCTGCCAGGGCTTGCCGGGAGCCTCCTGCTTGGCTTGGGCCGGCTGGGCGTCCGGGGCGGGCTCGACGGCTTTCGCGTCCACCGCTGCCGGTCCTGGCTCGGTATCTTTCGCCGGGGCCTTGGTGTCGCCGGCGAACAGCTTCTGCCAATCCAGCTGGCCATCGGCTTCGCGAGCGGCCCAGGTCTCCAGGTTCTGGCTGCGGATCTTTCCGACCACCACTTGCTGCTTGGCGAGGTCCAGTGAGCTCTCGCTGACCTCCAGGCTCTCCAGGTTGACCAGGGGGCGCCCGTCCGGAGCCGTGATGGCGAAGGGCGCGACCTTGATCGCAGTCTGTTCCAGCTTCAGTTCGGTGCCTTGGGCCAGGCTCAGGTGGTACTGGGTGGCGAGGCTGATGGTGCCCTTCTCCAGCGCCAGGGGTACGGCGTCGCGTACGTAGGGCCAGAAGGCCTTCATGTTGCCGTCGGTGACCTTGAGCTCGCCCTTGGAGGCGAAGGGCACCAGGCTCAGGCTGCCCTGCCAGTCGATGCGGCCGCCATAGGGGCCGGTGGCGACCAGCAGCATGTCGGTGTTGTCGTCGCGAAGGGTGCTGAGGTTCTTCAGCTCGAGGTTCAGCGAGTCGTAGACGAACTCAATGGCGTCGCTCGGCCGCAGATCCTGGAAGTGCAGGCCGCCCTCGACCAGGCGAACACTGTCGATGCGCAGCGGGAACGGGTCGCTGGCGGGCTCTTCGGCCTTGGGTTCGCTGGGCGGGATCTGGAACAGCTGGGTCAGGTTGAGCGTGCCGTCCTTGGCGAACAGCACCTCGGTGGTGGATTTCTCCAGCTCGACGTCGGCCAGGTGCAGGGCACCGGTCCACAGGCTGTCGAGCTGCAGGTTGGCGTGCAGGCGCTGGAAGCCGATCTGTTCCTTGCCCGCTTCACCGATGTGCAGGCCCCACAGGGTCAGCTCGAGGCTGAAGGGGTTGAGCTGGATGCGCTCGAGCCGCGCGGGGACCTTCGCGTACTGGGCCAGTTGCTGGTTGACCACGCGCAGGGCGATCCCGGGGATGATCAGGAAGCCGAGCAGGCTGTAGAGGGCGATGACGATCAGCAAGGCGCTGATGGCGCGTTTCAATCCTTTGTGCATGGTGAGGCGTCGACTATCCCGGCGGAGGTGGCTTGGAGTATGGCACGGCCGCAAGGTTCCGACAGACGGTTGCTGGTGGTTTCGTTGGGCGGTTCTCGCTTCAGAAATGCAGCACCAGGGTCTTCAGCGGCGGGCGCCCATCGAGGGAGGGGAAGTCGTCCGCCGGTGGCAGCGGCTCCCATTCCCGCACCGGTCGGCCGAGCTTGCTGGCGCAGCGCAGCACCTGCTCGCGCCAGTCCTCGATGTCCACCTTCGCCAGGTTGTTGCAGCAGATCAGCGTGCCGTCTTCGGCAGTGGCCTGGATCGCCGGCTTGAGCAGGCTCTGGTAGTCACGCAGCAGGTCGACGGTGCCGAAGGCGCTCTTGGCCCAGGCCGGCGGGTCGAGGAACACCAGGTCGAACCGGCGTTGTTCCAGGCGCGGGTAGCTGGGCAATTTCTGCCCGTGACGGCGGGCGATGGGCTGGCCGGCGAGCTGGCGGATGGCGGGGAAGTAGTCCGATTGCACGAAGCGCATGGGCGCAAGCCCGGGGTTGAGCGCGGCGTTTTCGCGGCCGACGGCCAGGTTGCCCTCGGCGAAGTCGAGGTTCCACACCTCGCTGGCTCCTCCCGCTGCGGCAGCCAGGCCGACGCCACAGGTGTAGGCGAAGAGGTTGAGTACCGACTTGCCGGCAGCGTGGCGCTTTACCCAGCCGCGGGCGTTGCGCAGGTCGAGGAACAGCAGCGGGTCCTGGCCGGGATGACGGCCGCGTACCCGGTAGTTCAGGCCCCATTCGTGGCCGACGAGGTCGACCAGTGCGCCTGGCTCGGCCTGGTACACAGGGTCGCTGCGATCGATGCGCGAATTGCCCTGGGAGCGATCGTTGTAGACCGGCAGCAGTGGCTCGCCGAGTTGTTCCCGCACCTGTGCGACGGCTTGCAGCAGTTCGTCCCGTTGCAGTGTCTGGTGGAAGCTCTGCACCAGCAGTTGCGGGCCGTAGCGGTCGATGGTCAGGCCGGATGCGCCTTCCTGGCTGCCATGGAACAGGCGGTAGCAGTCGGTGCCTTGCGCGTGCAGTTCGGCGAGCAGGGGCTGGCGGGCGTCGAGTGCGACGCGCAGCGCCTGGGGGAGATCGGAAGGCATGCGCGGCGTCTCGGAGGAAAGGGCGCGCAGTTTAACAAAGCGGGGACGGCTTGGCGCCGAGTGCGGCGAGGCCGGTGTGGGCCTCGCGCAGGGTCTCGATGGCGTGGCGGGTGGCTTAGCGCTCGATGGCCAGGGCCACGCCCTGCCCGCCGCCGATGCACAGGGTCGCCAGGCCCTTCTTCGCATCGCGCTTGATCATCTCGTGCAGCAGGGTCACCAGCACGCGGCAGCCGGAGGCGCCGATGGGATGGCCGATGGCGATGGCGCCGCCGTTGACGTTGACCTTCTCGGCATCCCAGCCCAGCTCCTTGCCCACCGACAGGGCCTGGGCGGCGAAGGCTTCGTTGGCTTCGATCAGGTCCAGCTCGCCGAGGTTCCAGCCGGCCTTCTCCAGGCAGCGACGGGTGGCGGAAACCGGGCCGATGCCCATGATCGCCGGGTCGACGCCCGCGTTGGCGTAGGCGGCGATGCGCGCCAGCACCGGCAGGCCCAGGGCCTTGGCCTTCTCGGCACTCATCAGCAGCACGGCGGCGGCGCCATCGTTGAGGCTGGAAGCGTTGCCGGCAGTGACGCTGCCGTCCTTCTTGAAGGCCGGCTTGAGCATGGCCAGGGATTCGGCGGTGGTGCCGGCGCGGGGCTGCTCGTCGGTGGCGAAGGCGACGGGGTCGCCCTTCTTCTGCGGGATCAGGATCGGGGTGATCTCATCCACGAAGCGGCCGGCTTCGATGGCGGCGGAGGCCTTCTGCTGGGAGGCGGCGGCGAAGGCGTCCTGGGCTTCACGGCTGATGCCGTACTTCTCCACCAGGTTCTCGGCGGTGATGCCCATGTGGTAGTCGTTGAAGGCGTCCCACAGGCCGTCCTGGATCATGGTGTCGACCAGCTTGGCGTGGCCCATGCGCAGGCCGGTGCGGGCGCCGGGCATGACGTAGGGAGCGAGGCTCATGTTCTCCTGGCCACCGGCGATGATCACCTCGGCGTCGCCGCAGCGGATGGCCTGGGCGGCCAGGTGCAGGGCCTTGAGGCCGGAGCCGCAGACCTTGTTCAGGGTCATGGCCGGCACGGCGTTGGGCAGGCCGGCGAGGATGGCGGCCTGGCGCGCAGGGTTCTGGCCGCTGCCTGCAGTGAGCACCTGGCCGAGGATGACCTCGTCCACCTGGGCGCCATCGAGGCCGGTCTGGGCCAGCAGCTGGCGGATCACCGCAGCGCCCAGCTCGGGGGCGGGGATGTTGGCCAGCGAGCCCTGGAAGCTGCCGACGGCGGTGCGGGTGGCGGCGACTATGACGACGTCTTGCATGGTTTCTGTCCTCAAGGCTGGGGTTCGGTTCAGGTCATGACCGGAAAGTGGGCGATGGTCGCACAGGGCCGAGTGACCGGCCAGCCACTCAGCGGGCGGGCAGGCCCATGCGCCGGCGGGCGCGACTGGAGGCGCCGTTGCGCAGGGCCCAGCGCAGCATCGGCGCGGTGCGCTGTACGCCGGCGCGGATCAGTGGACGCTGCCAGTCGGGCAGGCGCAGGCCGAGCATCGCCATGGCCCAGGTGGGCAGCAGCTCGATGCCCGCCTGCATCATCAGGTTGCCGAAGGGTTTGGCCAGGGCGCTTGGCGCTGGGGCATCGCGCAGCAGGCGCACCACTTCGAGGGTGCGCTCGTCGCAGAGCATCTGCGGGCGCATGGCGTCCAGGTAGTCGGCGACGGCCCGGCGCGACTTGGGTACGTTGCGGGCACCCAGGCGTTCGGCCACCAGGGCGATTTCCTCGTAGTAGCGGTCCTGGTCGGCGCCGGGCATCGCCGGGTCGAGGTGCCGCAGGTAGGCCCCGAGGAAGCTGCTGACCTCGGCGACATGCACCCAGGTGAGCAGGTCCGGGTCGCTGGCCGCATAGGGGCGACCGTCCGGCGCACTGCCGACCACCTGCAGGTGGATGGTGCGCACCTTGTCGATCAACCATTCGGCGTCACGGGTGTTGCCGTAGGTGGTGCCGGAGATGAACAGGCTGGTGCGGCGCAGGCGGCCGAGCATGTCCTGGCGGAAATTGGAGTGGTCCCACACGCCCGCCAGGGCGAGGGGGTGCAGCATCTGCAACAGCAGGGCGCTGATGCCGCCGATCATCATCGAAGTGAAGTCGCCGTGGACCTTCCAGGGCATGGACTCCGGGCCGAACAGGCCGGGGTCGCCCTTGGGGCTGTCCAGGTCGATCTGCCCGAGGGAGGCCCCGGTGAGGCTGAGAATCTGGCTTTCGATGCGGTTGCGGATAAGGTTCATCGTCAGGCGTTCGAGACAGGCCGGGAGCTGGCGCCCGGTGATTCTTCCGGCTTCCAGCTCCCAGCTTCAAGCTTTATCTACTGGTTCAAGCGCTTGTCGATGAGGCTGTCGACCACCGAGGGGTCGGCCAGGGTGGAGGTGTCGCCCAGGCTGTCCAGCTCGTTGCAGGCGATCTTGCGCAGGATGCGGCGCATGATCTTGCCTGAGCGGGTCTTCGGCAGGCCGGGGGCCCATTGCATCAGGTCGGGTTTGGCGAAGCTGCCGATTTCCTTGCTGACCAGGGCCAGCAGTTCCTTCTTCAGTTCGTCGCTGGCCTCCACGCCCTTCATGGTGGTGACGAAGGCATAGATGCCCTGGCCCTTCACGTCGTGCGGGTAGCCGACCACCGCGGCCTCGGCCACGTCGTCGTGCAGCACCAGGGCGCTCTCCACCTCGGCGGTGCCGATGCGGTGGCCGGAGACGTTGATCACGTCATCGACACGGCCGGTGATCCAGTAGTAGCCGTCCTCGTCGCGGCGTGCGCCGTCGCCAGTGAAGTAGTAGCCGGGGTAGGCGGAGAAGTAGGTTTCGATCATCCGCTTGTGGTCGCCGTAGACGCTGCGGATCTGGCTCGGCCAGCTGGCCTTGATCGCCAGCACGCCGGAGCCGGCGCCTTCGATCTCCTTGCCCTGTTCGTCCAGCAGCACCGGTTGCACGCCGAAGAAGGGGCGGGTGGCCGAGCCGGGCTTCAGCGCCGTGGCGCCGGGCAGCGGGGTGATGAGGATGCTGCCGGTCTCGGTCTGCCACCAGGTGTCGACGATGGGGCAGCGCTTCTCGCCCACCACGTGGAAGTACCACTCCCAGGCTTCCGGGTTGATCGGCTCGCCGACGCTGCCGAGCAGGCGCAGGCTGGCACGCGAGGTGCTGCGTACGGCCGCGTCGCCTTCACGCATCAGGGCGCGCAGGGCGGTGGGGGCGGTGTAGAAGATGTTCACCTGGTGCTTGTCGATCACCTGCCAGAAGCGCGATGCATCGGGGTAGCTGGGCACGCCTTCGAACATCAGGGTGGTGGCGGCGTTGGCCAGGGGGCCGTAGACGATGTAGCTGTGGCCGGTGACCCAGCCGACATCGGCGGTGCACCAGTAGATGTCGCCCTCGTGGTAGTCGAAGACGTACTTGTGGGTCATCGCCGCGCCCAGCAGGTAGCCGCCGGTGGTGTGCAGCACGCCCTTGGGTTTGCCGGTCGAGCCGGAGGTGTAGAGGATGAACAGCGGGTCCTCGGCGTCCATCCATTCCGGTGCGCACTCGTCCGGGGCGCCGCGCAGGGCCTCGTGGTACCAGATGTCGCGGCCCTCGACCCAGGCGACTTCGCCCTGGGTGCGCTCGACCACGACGACGGTGGAGACGTCCGGGCAGTCCTTCAGCGCCTTGTCGACGTTCTGCTTCAGGGGCACGTACTTGCCGCCGCGCACGCCTTCGTCGGCGGTGATCACCGCGCGGCAGTCGGCGTCGAGGATGCGGTCCCGCAGGGCGTCGGGGGAGAAGCCGCCGAACACCACCGAATGCACGGCACCGATGCGCGAGCAGGCGAGCATGGCGTAGGCCGCCTCGGGGATCATCGGCATGTAGATGCACACGCGATCACCCTTCTTCACGCCCCGCGCCTTGAGCACGTTGGCCAGGCGGCAGACGTGCTGGTGCAGCTTGCGGTAGGTGATCTGCGCGGACTCGGTGGGGTTGTCGCCTTCCCAGATGATGGCGACCTGTTCGGCACAATTCTCCAGGTGGCGGTCGATGCAGTTGTAGCTGACGTTGAGCTTGCCGCCCTTGAACCACTCGGCCTGGCCCTGGCGCAGGTCGCTGCTGTGCAGCTGGTCCCAGGGCTTGAACCAGTCGAGGAACGCCGTGGCCTGCTCGCTCCAGAATTCCTCGGGGTTGTCCACGGACTGCTGGTAGAGACGCAGGTAGGCGTCGTTGTCGATGAAGGCGCGCTTGCGCACCTCATCGGGCACGGCATGAAGGCTGATTTCGTACATGAGGCGGGGTCCTTGTTCTTGTGTTACCGCGGTGCCGGCTAGGGTGCACCCAAGCAGTTGCTCGGTTCAAGTGGCGGTCGGCGTCACAAGGCGTTTGAACCCCCTCTGGAATCATTCGTTCAGGCCTGGCGTGTATTCCAGCTGGCGCGCCACCAGCTCGGCGGTGCCCGGGTCGTAACGCTCGGCGATGGCTGCCAGGGTGCTGTCGAAGAGCTGGGCCAGCGGTGCGTCGTCCGCAGCCAGGCGGGGGATTCCCGGGTGCGCCTGCACGGGCTCGGGCAGCAGGACCAGGCCGTTGCGCGTGCGGATCGGCTCGGCCGTCTCGGCCAGGGCCAGTGCCTCGGAGCGGAACGTCCGTGACCAGGCGTCGGCACGCAGGGCCAGGGCCATCTCGTCCACGCCCGGCTGCACCGGCAGGCCCAGTTCCTCGTGCCTCCAGAAGGCGAGGAGGTTGCCGGCAGCCGTCAGGTAGCCACTCGCGCCGAGCTGGAAGCTGGCGCCGTCATGCCGTGACGACCAGCCCGGCAGGCCTATTTCTCCTGCCAGCGCCCGTGCCTTGTCGCGGCCGCCGATGGCTTCCACCAGGGCCAGGGTGGCGGGCAGGGCGGCGCTGACTCCCGCCGTGGTGATCACCTTGCCGTCGGCCAGGTAGCGGCGGTCGTCCACCCAGCGGGTGTCGGGGAAGTCGCTTTCGCGCTGGCTGCGCGAATACCAGTGGCCGGTGGCACGGCGCCCTTGGAGCACCCCGGCGTTGCCGACCACCAGCACGCCGTCGCAGATGGCGACGAGGGTCGCGCCCTTGTCGGCCTGCTGCCTGACCCAGCGCAGCAGCGTCGGGTCGTCGCTGTGGTGCACCGCCGGCACGATCACGTAGTCGGCGCCTTCGGGGTGGCGGCGGTCGAAGGCGTCGATATCGGCATCGGCCAGCAGGCGCAGCGCCGGCATCATCTGCATCGCCCCGGGGCGCGTGGAGAGCGCGACGACCTCGGCCACCCCGGACCGGGAAAGCAATCCGTAGGGGATGACGTAATCCACCAGCTCGGTCATGCCGTTCTCGCCGATCACCGCCACCAGCGGGCGTTCGCGGTCGAAGCGCTGCGGGTAGGCGGGGAGCCGGTCGGGATCTTCAGCGGCGAGCAAGGGCAGGGGGTGGCCAAGGGCGAGTCCGGCGAGCAGTAGCCAGGCGAGGCGGATCATGGAAAGGGTCCTGTCGATTGGGGGCTGGCCCAGTGTGAGGCACCCGTCTCTGGCGCGAATGACAGGCATGGATGAAAATCCGCCAATCCTTTTCAGCGTTGCGATGGCCCGCGAGGTGCCCATGTCCATTGCCGACGAACCGGCGCCGCATCTCGTGGTGCTGCTGGTCTTCACCGATTTCCAGCTGCTCGATGCCACCGGCCCCGCCGAGGTCTTCGCTGCCGCGGGCGAGCAGCTGCCGGCGGGCGCGATGCGGCCCTACCGCCTGCGTACCGTGGCGCTGGAGGCGGGCCTGGTGAGCTCCTCCACCGGCTTGCAGCTGCAGGCCGAGGCGCTGCCACCCGTGGCCGAGCTGGTGGGTTGCACCCTGTTGGTGGCCGGCGGGCATGGCGTGCAGCGGGCGATGGGGTCGGCCGCGCTCGCCGCCTGGCTGGTGGCGGTAGCCGGTGTGGCGCGACGCTGCTGCTCGGTGTGCACCGGTGCCTTCCTGCTTGCCCGCGCCGGGCTGCTGGAAGGGCGCCAGGTGGTCACCCACTGGCGCTATGCGTCGCTGTTGCAGCGCTTGCTACCGCGGGCGCAGGTGCTGGAGGACGCACTGTTCGTGCGCGACGGCGCCTTCTACAGCTCGGCGGGGGTCACGGCGGGCATCGACCTGTGCCTGAGCCTGGTGGAGGAGGACCTGGGGCGCGAGGTGTCCCTGCAGGTGGCCCGAGGGTTGGTGGTGTACCTGCGCCGGCCGGGCGGGCAGCGTCAGTTCAGCGCCGAGTTGCTGGCCCAGCAGGCCCCTCCGGGTGGGCTGGTGGAGCGGCTTTCGGCGTGGTTGCGCGAGCATCTTCAGGAGGACCTGGATATCGAGGCGATGGCGGCGGCCGTCGCGGTCTCGTCACGCACGCTGCACCGGCACTGCAAGGACGAGCTGGGGATCGGCCCGGCGCGCCTGTTGTTCCAGATGCGCCTGGAGGCGGCCTGCCGGTTGCTGGAGGACGGGGCGGCATCGCTCAAGCGCACGGCGCAGCGCACCGGCTTCATCAACGAATACAACCTCAGGAGGGCTTTCGTGCAGGGGTTGGGCGTGACGCCGAGCGAGTACCGCCAGCGCTTCTGCCGCTAGCGGCGAGGTGGGGAGGCGCCGCACCCGGGGCCGGGTGCGGCGCGGGCATCAGCCGCGGTGACGGCCGCGGAAGAAGTCGATCAGGCCTTGGGTGGAGCCGTCTTCGGCCGGGGTTTCCTCGCTGCCGACGATGCGCGAGTAGACGCCCTTGCCCAGTTCCTTGCCCAGTTCCACGCCCCACTGGTCGAAGGCGTTGATGCCCCAGAGCACGCTCTGCACGTAGACCTTGTGTTCGTACATGGCGATCAGCGCGCCCAGGCGACGGGGGCTGATGCGCTCCATCACCAGGGTGTTGCTGGGGCGGTTGCCGGGGATCACCTTGTGCGGTGCCAGGCGCTGCACCTCGGCTTCGTCCAGGCCCTTGGCGCGCAGCTCGTTCTCGGCTTCCTCGCGGGACTTGCCGAGCATCATCGCCTGGCTCTGCGACAGGCAGTTGGCGAACAGCCATTGGTGGTGGTCGGCGACCGGGTTGTAGCTGGAGACCGGGACGATGAAGTCCGCGGGGATCAGGTGGCTGCCCTGGTGCAGCAGCTGGTGGTAGGCGTGCTGGCCGTTGCAGCCGACGCCACCCCAGATCACCGGGCCGGTACCGGCGGTGATCGGGCTGCCGTCCTGGCGCACGGTCTTGCCGTTGGATTCCATGTCCAGCTGCTGCAGGTGGTCGGTGAAGTTACGCAGGTAGTAGTCGTAGGGCAGGATCGCGTGGCTGCGGGCGCCCCAGAAGTCGCCGTACCAGACGCCCAGCAGGGCCAGGATCACCGGGATGTTGCGCTCGAAGGACGCGGTCTGGAAGTGCTGGTCCATGCTGTAGGCGCCGGACAGCAGCTCCTTGAAGTTGGAGATGCCGATGGACATGGCGATCGGCAGGCCGATGGCCGACCACAGCGAGTAGCGGCCGCCCACCCAGTCCCACATCGGGAAGATGTTCTCCTCGCGGATGCCGAAGGCCATGGCCGCTTCCTTGTTGCTGGAAACGGCGATGAAGTGGCGGTAGAGCTCTTCCTCGCTGCCGCCCTGGGCCAGGTACCAGGCGCGGGCGGCCTGGGCGTTCTTCAGGGTTTCCAGGGTGCCGAAGGACTTGCTGGAGACGATGAACAACGTGGTCTCGGCGTTGAGCTTGCAGGCCAGCTCGCGGAATTCGCTGCCGTCGATGTTGGCCAGGTAGTGGCAGCGCACGCCTTTCTGGGCGAAGGGCAGCAGCGCCTCGGAAACCAGCTGCGGGCCGAGGAAGGAGCCGCCGATGCCGATGTTGACCACGTCGGTGATGGGTTTCTCGGTGTAGCCACGCCACAGGCCGTTGTGCACGTAGCCCACCAGCTCGGTCATCTGGTGCAGCACGCGGTGCACCTCGGGCATCACGTCCTTGCCGTCCACCCGCACCTTGTCGCCGATGGGACGACGCAGCGCGGTGTGCAGCACGGGGCGACGCTCGGAGGCGTTGATCACCTCGCCCTGGAACATCGCCTTTATGGCTTCCCCGAGCTGGGCTTCCTCGGCCAGCTTCACGAGCAGGGCCAGGGTGTCTTCGCGGATCAGGTTCTTGGAGAAGTCCAGCAGCAGGCCGCAGGCACTGAGGGTGAAGCGCTTGAAGCGCTCGCCGTCTTCCTGGAAGGCCTGGCGCATCTTGAAGCCGGCCAGCTCCTCACGGTGCGCGGACAGCGCGCCCCAGCTGGGCAGTTGGGTGACGTCGAGGGGATTGAGGTGGTGGTTCATGGCGTGCCTTCAAGCAATCAACTTGGTTATGAACACGAAAAAGCCCGGAGTGTTCCGGGCTTTCAGTCTAGCGGGTCAGGGTTCAGGCGACCTGGACCGGGATGGCGTTGCTGGTGTGGCTCAGCTCGTTGCCGGGTGCCATGTAGAGCATGCGCGGCTTGAAGTTGGCCAGCTCGGCTTCGCTGTAGTGGGCGTAGGCGCAGATGATGACCCGGTCGCCTACTTTGGCCTTGTGTGCGGCGGCGCCGTTGACGGAGATCATGCGCGAGCCGTTTTCACCACGGATGGCATAGGTGGTGAAGCGCTCGCCGTTGTCGACGTTGTAGATCTGGATCTGTTCGTACTCGCGGATGCCGGCGAGGTCCAGCCATTCACCGTCGATGGCGCAGGAGCCTTCGTAGTCGAGCACCGCGTGGGTGACTTCGGCGCGGTGCAGCTTGGCCTTGAGCATGATGGCGTGCATGGCGTTTTCCTTGTCTGGACGCTGGCGGCGGCAGAGTTTGCCCGAACCCCGGGGGGCGGGCAAGCCTTGCCGGGCGCGGGTTTCAGGCCTTCACGTGACGGTTGAAGGCGAGGTTGTCGATCAGCCGGGTGCTGCCCATGTAGGCGGCGGCCAGTATCACCAGCTCCTGGTCGCCGGGACGCGCCGGGCGCAGGCTGGCGGCTTCGCGGACTTCCAGGTAGTCGGGGCGGAAACCGGCCTTCTCGAGCGCCTCGCGGCCTTGGGCTTCCAGGGCTGCGAAGTCGCTGTCGCCGGCGCTCACGGACGCGGCCAGTTGCTTGAGGGTGCGGTACAGGGCCGGCGCTGCGGCGCGTTGCTGTTCGTCCAGGTAGCCGTTGCGCGAGGAGAGGGCCAGGCCGTCCTCGGCGCGGACCGTGGCTTCCCCCATGACCTGGATCGGCAGGTTGAGGTCGCGGACCAGCTTGCGGATCACCGCGAGTTGCTGGAAGTCCTTCTCGCCGAACAGGGCGAGGTCCGGCTGGACCATGTTGAACAGCTTGCTGACCACGGTGGCGACACCTTCGAAGTGGCCCGGGCGGCTGGCGCCGCAGAGCCCTTCGGAAACCAGGGGAACGCTGACACGGGTCTGGTCGGCCATGCCGTCGGGGTACATCTCCTCGACGTCCGGGTGGAACAGCAGGTGGCAGCCGGCGGCGACCAGTTTCTCCTGGTCGGCCTGCAGGGTGCGCGGGTACTTGGCCAGGTCTTCGCTGGGGCCGAACTGCAGCGGGTTGACGAAGATGCTGGTGACGACGAAGTCGGCGCGTTGGGCGGCTTTCTCCACCAGCGCGGCGTGGCCGGCGTGGAGGTTGCCCATGGTCGGCACCAGGCCGATGCGCTTGCCTTCGCCGCGAGCACGGGCCACGGCGGCGCGCAACTCGCGAACGGTCTTGACGGTAATCATGCGGAGAATCCGTGTTCGGCGGCAGGGAAGGTGACGTCCTTGACGGCCTTCACGTAGGCGGCCATGGCGGCCTGGATGCTGGCCTGGCCTTCCATGAAATTCTTCACGAACTTGGGCGCACGACCGGTGAGGGACAGGCCGAGCATGTCGTGCATGACCAGCACCTGGCCGTCGGTGGCGCTGCCGGCACCGATGCCGATGACCGGAATCTTCACCGATTGGGTGATTTCGGCGGCGAGTTCGCTGGGGACGCATTCGAGCAGCAGCATGGCGGCGCCAGCCTGTTCCAGGGCCATGGCGTCGGCGCGCAGCTGGCGGGCCTGGGCTTCCTGGCGGCCCTGCACCTTGTAGCCACCGAGGATGTTCACCGCTTGCGGGGTGAGGCCCAGGTGCGCGCATACCGGGATGCCGCGCTCTGCCAGCAGGCGGATGGGCTCGGCCAGCCAGGCGGCGCCTTCCAGCTTCACCATGTGGGCGCCGGCCTGCATCAGGGCTGCGCTGTTGGCGAAGGTCTGCTCCAGGGTGGCGTAGGCCATGAACGGCAGGTCGGCGATGATCAGCGCGCCCCGGTTGCCGCGCTTCACGGCGGCGGTGTGGTACGCCATGTCGGCGACGCTCACCGGCAGGGTGCTGTCATGGCCTTGCAGGACCATGCCAAGGGAGTCGCCCACCAGCAGGACATCGGCACCTGCCTGGCTCGCGGCCTGGGCGAAGGTGGCGTCATAGGCTGTGAGCATGGCGATCTTCTCGCCTTTGTGCTTCAGCTCTTGAAGGGTGGTCAGGGTCACATCAGGCATGAAAACGTCCTCATCGGTACCGATTCTGCACCGGCACGGGGCAACGGGACGCTTATAGTCCCGATGGTGGGGCATGGTGTCAATTGCAGGTGTTACCGATCTGTTACGGCGTTACCGCCATGCCCGGAAGGGCCCCCGCGACCTCCAGCCCCTCGAAGGGACAGGCATCGAGAAGGGCCCGCAGGGCACGGCCGTCCGGCAGCCTGAGGGTCTCTCCGGCTACCTCCGCGAGGGGATAGAGGACGAAGGCGCGGGCGTGCATGTGGTAGTGCGGGACCTGCAGGCGCGGCAGGTCGATCGCGTGCTCGCCGAACAGCAGGATATCCAGATCGAGGGTGCGTGGGCCCCAGCGCTCGTCCTTGCGCACACGGCCCTGGGCGAGTTCGATCGCCTGCAGGCCGTCGAGCAGTTCCAGGGGAGCGAGTTCGGAGTCCAGGGCGGCCACGGCGTTGGCGTAGCGGGGTTGCTCGGGTGGGCCGAGCGGGTCACTTGCATAGAGCGAGGAGACGGCCGCCAGGCGGGTGCGAGGCAGCGCGGCCATGGCCTGCAGGGCGCTGGCCAGTTGCGCGGCAGGCTCGGCGAGGTTGCTGCCGAGCCCTATATAGATGCGTTCCATCATCACTCGCTGGCGGGAGCCGAACCTTCACGCGGGCCGCGCTTGCGACGGCTGCCGCCACGACGACGCTTGCGCGGTGCACCGTTGCCATCGTCCTTGCCGCTGAGGTCGCGGATCATGGCGCGGCGCTCGCTGTCGCTGGCGTCCTGGTAGTCGGTCCACCAGTCGCCCAGGCCGTCGGTCTCCTCGCCCGCGCTTTCGCGCAGCAGGAGGAAGTCGTAGCCGGCGCGGAAGCGCGGGTTCTCCAGCAGCAGGTCGGCGCGCTTGCCACTGCGGCGCGGCAGGCGTTCCTGCATGTCCCAGATCTCGCGGATCGGGATGGTGAAGCGCTTGGGAATGGCGGTGCGCTGGCACTGTTCTAGGATCAGCCCGTGGGCCGCTTCCTGGATGGCCGGGATCGGCGGCATGCCCTTTTCCTGCAGCAGGGCAGCACGGATGGGCAGGGCCGGCCAGAGCAACGCGGCGAAGAGGAAGGCGGGGGTGACCGGCTTGCCCAGGCGGATGCGCTCGTCGGTGTTGGCCAGGGCCTGGCGGATCAGGGCGCCGGCGTATTCCGGGTCGCGTTCCAGGGACGCCGCAGCGGCCGGGAACAGCGGGGCGAACAAGTCGTATTCCAGCAGCAGCTCGAAGGTGCGCTCGGCCTTGCCGCCGAGGAACAGCTTGAGGATCTCGTCGAACAGGCGGGCGGACGGGATGTCGCGCAGCATCGGCGCCAGGCGGCGGATGGGGGCGGCGCTGTGTTTCTCGATCTCGAAGTCGAGCTTGGCGGCGAAGCGCACGGCGCGAAGCATGCGCACCGGGTCTTCGAGGTAGCGCTGCTCGGGGTCGCCGATCAGGCGGATCAGGCGATTGCGGATGTCGTGCACGCCGTGGGCGTAGTCGAGGATGCGCTCGGTGACCGGGTCGTAGTAGAGGGCGTTCATGGTGAAGTCGCGGCGCTGCGCGTCTTCTTCCTGGTTGCCGTAGACGTTGTCCCGCAGGATGCGGCCGCTCTCGTTGCGCGAGGACTGGTTGCTGTCCTCCTCGTCGGCACCCTGGGGATGATTGGCCCGGAAGGTCGCGGTCTCGATGATCTCACGGCCGAAATGCACGTGGACCAGCTTGAAGCGACGGCCGATGACCCGGGCGTTGCGGAATTCGGCGCGGACCTGTTCGGGCGTGGCACTGGTGGCCACGTCGAAGTCCTTGGGCTCCAGGTTCAGCAGCAGGTCACGCACGCAGCCACCGACCAGGTAGGCCTGGTAGCCGGCTTTCTGCAGGCGCTCGACTACGTTAACGGCATTGCGGCTGATATCCGCACGTTCCAGCGAGTGCTGGCGATTGCTCAATACTTCGGGTGTGCTGCGGGGATGCTGGGAGCGGCGCAGGGGAGAGCGAAAAGACTGGATCAGCTTCTTCAGCATGGGATGCACTGTTTTGCGGAATGGACGGCCAGAATTGGACAAGACCGCACGATGGACGCGGATTCTAGCACTGGGTCGGGAGATGGTGAAGGAAGCGGCGGGGGTGTGTCAAAGCTACTGGGGGAGCCGAAGCTCCCCCCCAAATTGGTGCGTGCTTTGTTTTTATTGTTGTGTCGGGCTTGGTGTTTTTGTTGTTCGACCCGTTCCAGCAGGTTCGTGGCCTCTGGAAATGCCCTCGAATCGAGGGTCAATAGCAAACGGATTGCTTTGGACGCTGACGGTGCCATGATCATTCCGTGATCCAACCAGTTCAGGCGCTGTCTCATGACAGTTTTATTGTTCTCAGCCTGGTCGTGGGGCGAGCCCCAAAGGCAACTCCTCTCCAAAAGAATCAGTTAGCTGCGCCTCCGCGGTTTTGTTTTTGTTGTGCTGGAGTCGGTACGTCTTGTTCTTATTGTGGGGTTACACGTTTGTTATTGTTGTTGTGCCAGAGATAAAGCAGATGCCGTGCCAACTTTTGCGATTCCTTGTAAATCAAGGGTTTGCGGCGTTTTGGGGTTGGCGGGCGGGTACAAAAAAGCCGGGCTTTCGTTACCTTAAGACCCGGCTTTTGTTACGAGAGATTAACGCGGTAACAAAGCGGGGAACTCCGTCCGCACCGCTCTGTCACCGGGCTCGCGCCTTCAGGAGGTGGCGGCCCCCGATTTGCGGCGCGGGATTCCGAGGCGCTGGCGGCGCTCCCACAGGCACTTGCGGCTGATGCCCAGTTTTCGGGCAAGCTCGGTTTCGGTCATGTGATCCTGGTGCTCGAGCACGAAGTGCTGGAAGTAGTCCTCCAGCGACAGATCCTCCGTCGGCTCGTGGCTGCTGCTGGTCGCCTGGACCGGAGCATCGAGGAAGTCCTCGTCGTCCAGGTCGTCCAGCTCGATGTCGATGCCCAGCAGGTCGGCCGAGATATCCGGGCTCTCGCAGAGGATCACCGCGCGCTCGATGGCGTTCTCCAGCTCGCGCACGTTGCCCGGCCAGGGGTAATGGCGGATGGCCTGCTCGGCGTCGTGGGCGAAGCGCAGGTCCTCACGTCCCATGCGGGTGCACTGGCGGGCGAGGAAGGCGCGGGCGATCTCGATCACGTCGTTGCCGCGCTCGCGCAGGGCGGGCAGCTTCAGGGAAATCACATGGAGACGGTAATAGAGGTCTTCGCGGAACTGGCCGGTCTTGGCCAGGGTCTTGAGGTCGCGGTGGGTCGCGGCGATCAGGCGCACGTCGACCTTCTGAGATTGCACTGAACCGACACGGCGGATCTCGCCTTCCTGCAGCACGCGCAGCAGGCGCGCCTGGGCTTCGAGCGGCAATTCGCCGATCTCGTCGAGGAACAGGGTGCCGCCATCGGCCGCCTCGACCAGGCCGGCACGCCCGGCGCTGGCGCCGGTGAACGCACCTTTCTCGTGGCCGAAGAGCTCGGATTCGATGAGGGTCTCAGGGATCGCGGCGCAGTTGACCGAAATCAGCGGCGCCTTGGCGCGGCGGGAAAGATTGTGCAGGGCGCGGGCGACCAGCTCCTTGCCGGTACCGGATTCGCCCTGGATCAGCACGGTGGAGTCGGTGGGCGAGACCTTGCGGATCTTGCTGTACAGCTCCTGCATCGAGGCGCAGGAGCCGATGATGCCGATTTCGCCGTCGGCTGCGGCACCACCCGATGCGGCTTTTTCGGTGCCGCGCGAACTGCCGCTGCGTTCGGCCGGGGCGCCCTTGCCTTCCTGGCGCTCCTTGAGGATGCGCGCCACGGCCTGGAGCATCTCGTCGTGGTCGAAGGGCTTGGCGATGTAGTCCACCGCGCCCATCTTCATCGAATCGACTGCCGAGCGCAGGCTGGCGTAGCTGGTCATGATCAGGACCGGGGTGCCCTGGGCGAGCTTGATCAGCTCGGTGCCCGGGGCGCCGGGCAGGCGCAGGTCGCTGACGATCAGGTCGAAGCCGGGGATGCTGTAGCGCTCCTGGGCTTCCTGGACGGAGCCGGCTTCGCTGACCTGGTACTGGTTGCGTTCAAGCAGGCGGCGCAAGGCAGAACGGATAATGGTTTCGTCTTCGACGATGAGAATATGTGGCATTAAATTCAGCTCTCTCGACGGTCTCAGATCACAGCGGACGTCGCTTCGACAAATCGTGGCAACGTCACCCGGATTCGGGTGCCGCGCTGTTGCTCGGGGTCGGCCGGGCTTTCGATGGTGATGTGGCCATAATGCTCTTCCACGATCGAATAGACCAGCGCGAGGCCCAGGCCGGTCCCCTTGCCCGGGTCCTTGGTGGTGAAGAACGGCTCGAACAGTCGGTCCATGATCGCCTTGGGAATCCCGCTCCCCTCGTCCTCCACCACGAGGTCGACCGCGTGGTCGGAGATTTCGCTCCGCACGCGTATCGCGCTGCCGGGCGGTGATGCATCCCGGGCATTGGAAAGCAGGTTGATCAGTACCTGGGCCAGGCGTTGCGGATCGCCCTCGGCGACGTGCTCCGGATCGCAGAGGTTGAAGAACTCCACGTCGACGCTGCGCTTGTTCAGCGACAGCAGGCCGATGGCGTCCTGGGTCACGTCGGCCAGGCACACAGGCTCGGTGGCCTGTTGGCGGCCGCCGGCGTGGGCGAAGCTCATCAGTGACTGGACGATGCGCGACACGCGCTTGGTCTGCTCCAGGATCTGGCTGCTGATCTCGGTCAGCTCGCCGTCGCCCTCGCGCTCCTCGCGCAGGTTCTGCGCCAGGCAGGCGATGCCGGTGATGGGGTTGCCGATCTCGTGGGCGACACCGGCGGCGAGGCGGCCGATGGAGGCCAGGCGCTCGGAATGCACCAGCTTGTCTTCCAGCAACTGGGTGTCGGTAACGTCTTCCACCAGCAGTACCAGGCCGGTGTTACCCGGGGCGAGGGGTTCGTCGATGGCGGCCTTGTGCAGGTTCAGCGAGCGTGCCTGGCCTTCCAGTTGCAGACGCTGCTTGTGCAGGTGTTCGTCGGGCAGGTTGATGAAGCTTTCCAGCAGCCCCTTCCAGGGTTCGCTGATGGCCGAGAGGCGCGAGCCCACCACGCGTTGGGCGGGGATCTCGGTGAGCTCCTCCATCGCCCGGTTCCACATGAGGATCTCCTGGTCCTTCGCCAGCGAGCACACGCCCATCGGCAGTTCCTGCAGCGTCTGGCGGTGGTAGCGGCGCAGGGCGTCCAGCTCGGCGGCAAGGCCCGTGAGGCGCGAGTGGTAGTCCTCCAGGCGGCTCTCGATGAAGTGGATGTCCTCGGTGACGTAGCTCTCGCTGCCGGACTTGTAGGGCAGGAAGGTCTCCACCATGTCCTGGGCCACGCTCGGCCCCATCAATCCCGACAGGTTGGCCTCGATGCGGTCGCGCAGGCGGCGCAGCGCATAGGGGCGGCGCTCGTCGAAGGGCAGGTGCAGGTCGCGCAGGGCCTGCTCCACTTCCTTCTGTGCGGTCTTCGCACCCAGCGGCTTGGCCAGTTGCGCAGAGAACTCCTGGGGCGAGCCGGCCACCAGTTCGCGGCGCTGCGGGCGGCGCACGTTGTCCACCGCGCAGGCTTCGGCGGCGCCGCGCTCTTCGGCGCTGGCGTCGGTGAACAGCGATACCAGGGTGAAGACCAGGACGTTGGCCGCCAGCGAGGCGATCGCCGCGATGTGCCAGCTGGTGTCGTCGAGCACGTAGATGGCGTTGAACAGCGGCAGGTAGATGCCCTGAAGGTTGCCCACCAGCGGCAGCAGCATGCTGAACAGCCAGACGCCGATGCCGGCCAGCAGGCCGGCGATGAAGCCGCGGCTGTTGGCGGTCGGCCAGTAGAGGACCGACAGCGCGCCGGGAAGGAATTGCAGGGTGGCGACGAAGGCGACGATCCCGAGGTTGGAGAGATCCTGCTCGGCGCCCAGCAATAGATAGAAGCCGTAGCCGGCCATGATGATGGCGACGATCAGCGCCCGGCGCGTCCATTTCAGCCAGCGGTAGATGTTGCCCTCGGACGGCGGCTGGTAGAGCGGCAGCACCAGGTGGTTGAGCGCCATGCCCGACAGCGCCAGGGTCAGCACGATGATCAGGCCGCTGGCCGCCGACAGCCCGCCGACATAGGCGAGCAGGGCCAGGGCGTCGCTGTTCACGGCGATGCCCAGGCCCAGGGTGAAGTACTCCGGGTTGGTGGTGGCGCCGAGCTTGAGGCCGGCCCAGAGGATCAACGGCACCGCCAGGCTCATCAGCAGCAGGAACAGCGGCAGGCCCCAGCTGGCGCTGACCATGGCGCGGGGGTTGAGGTTCTCGGTGAAGGTCATGTGGTACATGTGCGGCATCACGATGGCCGAGGCGAAGAACACCAGCAGCAGCGTGCGCCACGGTCCTTCCTGCAGCGGGGTGTGCAGGGTGGAGAGTGCCGCCTGGTTCTGCAGCAGCCACAGCTCCAGTTCATGGGGCCCGCCGAACACGCCATAGAGCGCATAGAGGCCGATGCCCCCCAGGGCGGTGAGCTTGACCAGCGACTCGAAGGCGATGGCGAACACCAGGCCCTCGTGCTTCTCCCGGGTGGCGATGTGGCGCGCGCCGAAGAGGATGGTGAACAGCGTGATCAGCGCGCAGAAGCCCAGGGCCACGCGGTCGTGCACCGGCTCGCGGGTGAGGATGCCGATGGAGTCCGCCACCGCCTGGATCTGCAGCGCCAGCAGCGGCAGCACGCCCACGAGCATGAACAGCGTGGTCAGCGAGCCGGCCCAGGTGCTGCGGAAGCGGAAGGCGAAGAGGTCCGCCAGCGAGGACAGCTGGTAGGTGCGGGTGATGCGCAGGATGGGGTAGAGCAGCACCGGCGCGAGGAGGAAGGCGCCGGAAATGCCGAGGTAGCTGGCGAGGAAGCCGTAGCCGTACTGGTAGGCCAGCCCGACCGTGCCATAGAAGGCCCAGGCGCTGGCGTAGACGCCCAGCGACAGGGTGTAGGTCAGCGGGTGGCGGACGATGCGCCGAGGCACGAAGCCGCGATCGCTGAGCCAGGCGACGCCGAACAGGGTGAACAGGTAAGCCGCGCTGATGAGGATCAGCTGGCTCAGGCTAAAGCTCGTCAGCATCGCGTTGGCTCTGGAGGATGAAAGTGACCACGATCAGGATCAGCCAGAGCAGGTAGGGGCGGTACCAGGCCCCATTGGGGTCGATCCACCAGTCCATGATGGCCGGGGAAAACAGATAGATCCCCACCACCAGGAGCAGAACCAGTCGGTAGATATACATGCCGCATCTCGCATCGGGAGTGCGGCGATGGTAGCGAATGCCCGATGCCGGTGCGAGGGGAGAGATGACCCTAGCGCAGCTGCGCTTCGGCCAGCGTGCGGCTGCCCGGGATGCGCGTGGCGTCCCAGTTGGCGATGCCCCAGCCGAGCACCGCGCGAGGGGTGGCCTCGGCGAGTTCATCCGGTGGGCGCTGGCCGAGCGCGCGCAAGGCGCGGTTGAGCAGTGGGCCGGCCTGGTCGGGCGGCAACGGCGGGGAGCGATAGGACTTGCCCAGCTTGTGCCCGTCGGGCTGGATGATCAGTGGCACGTGCAGGTAGCGCGGCTGCGGCAGGCCCAGCAGTTCCTGCAGGTAGAGCTGGCGCGGCGTGGAGTCGAGCAGGTCGGCGCCGCGTACCACGTCGGTCATGCCTTGCCAGGCGTCGTCCAGCACCACGGCCAACTGGTAGGCGTAGAGGCCGTCGCGGCGGCGGATGACGAAGTCCCCCACCTCGCGCCCCAGGTGCTGGCGGAACTCGCCCTGCACACGGTCGGTGAAACCGTAGATCAGCTCCGGCACGCGCAGGCGGATCGCAGCGTCATGCCGGGGGTGCAGCGCATTGCGGCAGAAACCGGGGTAGACCCCCTGGTGGCCTTCGAGCTGCTTGCGCGAACAGGTGCAGGCGTAGGCCAGGCCCTGGTCGAAGAGGCGGTCGAGCACCTGGGCGTAGGCATCGTGGCGATCGCTCTGGCGCACGCATTCGCCGTCCCACTCGAAGCCGTAGCTTTCCAGGGTACGCAGGATCGCGTCCTGGGCGCCGGGTACCTCGCGCGGCGGGTCGAGGTCCTCCATGCGCAGCAGCCAGCGGCCGCCGACCGAGCGGGCATCGAGGTAGGAGGCGAGGGCGGCGACGAGGGAACCGAAATGCAGAAAGCCGCTGGGCGTCGGGGCGAAGCGGCCGATGTAGGTGGGAGAACTCATTGGAAGGCGGGCCTGCGGAAACGAAACGGGGCGCCGTAGCGCCCCGTTCTGGGATCAGGAACCGAGTTGCTTTTCCTTGATCTCCGCCAGCGTCTTGCAGTCGATGCAGAGCGTGGCGGTGGGGCGTGCCTCGAGACGACGGATGCCGATCTCGACGCCGCAGGAGTCGCACCAGCCGTAGTCGTTGTCTTCGATCAGTTGCAGGGTCTCGTCGATCTTCTTGATCAGCTTGCGCTCGCGATCGCGTGCACGCAGCTCCAGGCTGAACTCTTCTTCCTGGCTGGCGCGGTCGGCCGGATCGGGGAAGTTGGCGGCTTCGTCCTGCATGTGGTGCACGGTACGATCCACCTCTTCCATCAGCTCAACTTTCCACTTGTTGAGGATGCTGGTGAAGTGAGCGCGCATGCGGTCGCTCATGTACTCCTCACCCTTGGTTTCCTGGTAAGGCTCGAAACCACGGATCAGTTGGCTGCTCTGTTGCTTTGCTTTGGTGGGCATGAATGGCCGCCTCTCACTTTCTCTAATCCATTGCGCAGGTTCTGGTCCATCGCCGGTAACCCGGCCCTGCGACTGCAAGCGGGCGAACTTACCAGATCGACTCCGGGCACGCTACTCCCAGTTATCGTGGTTGCTGCAGCCTTCCCGGACCATTCGGTAGAATCCGCTCTTTGCGTTAATAAAGGAAGGCCGATGGCCCAGTCATACAGTGCACGCAGCCGTGCCATAGAACCCTTCCACGTGATGGCCCTGCTGGCCCGCGCCAACGATTTGCAGGCGCAGGGGCATGACGTCATCCACCTGGAGATCGGCGAGCCGGACTTCAGCACCGCCGCGCCCATCGTGCAGGCCGGGCAGGCTGCCCTGGCTGCCGGCCACACGCGCTACACCGCCGCGCGGGGCCTGCCGCAACTGCGCAGCGCCATCGCCGGGTTCTATGGCGATCGCTACGACCTGGATATCGACCCCGAACGCATCCTGATTACTCCCGGTGGTTCGGGGGCTTTGTTGCTGGCCGCGAGCCTGCTGGTCGACCCGGGGCGCCACTGGCTGCTCGCCGACCCGGGCTACCCCTGCAACCGCCATTTCCTGCGCCTGGTCGAGGGCGCCGCGCAACTGGTACCGGTCGGCCCCGAGAGCCGCTACCAGCTGACGCCGAACCTGGTGGAGCGCTACTGGGATGGCGACAGCGTCGGCGCCCTGGTCGCCTCGCCCGCCAACCCCACCGGTACGCTGCTCACCCGCGACGAGCTGGCCGGCCTCTCCGCCGCGCTGAAAGCCAAGGGTGGTCACCTGGTGGTCGACGAGATCTACCACGGCCTCACCTACGGCGTGGATGCCGCCAGCGTGCTGGAGGTGGATGACGGCGCCTTCGTGCTCAACAGCTTCTCCAAGTACTTCGGCATGACCGGCTGGCGCCTCGGCTGGCTGGTGGCGCCCCGTGATGCAGTGCCCGAGCTGGAGAAGCTCGCGCAGAACCTCTACATCAGTGCCCCCTCCATGGCCCAGCACGCTGCCCTGGCCTGCTTCGAGCCGGGCACCCTGGCGATACTCGAAGAACGCCGCATCGAGTTCGCCCGCCGTCGCGACTACCTGCTGCCCGCCCTGCGCGAGCTCGGTTTGCGCATCGCCGTCGAGCCCGAAGGTGCCTTCTATTTATATGCGGATGTTTCCGCCTTCACCCAGGACGCCTACGCCTTCTGCCGGCACTTCATCGAGACCGAGCACGTGGCCTTCACCCCGGGCCTGGATTTCGGCCGCCACCTGGCCAACCAGCACGTGCGCTTCGCCTACACCCAGAGCCTGCCGCGCCTGGAGGAAGCGGTGCGGCGCATCGCCCATGGCCTGCAGACCTGGGCAGCGCTGACGGCATGAAGTTCGTACCGCCCCTGGAGCAGGGCCGCCTGCTGCGCCGCTTCAAGCGCTTCCTCGCCGACATCGAGACCCTCGACGGCGAGCTGTTGACCATCCACTGCCCGAACACCGGCTCGATGCTCAACTGCATGAGCGAAGGCTGCCGGGTCTGGTTCAGCCGCTCCAACGACCCCAGGCGCAAGCTCCCCGGCACCTGGGAAATCACCGAAACGCCCCAGGGGCGCCTGGCCTGCGTGAACACCGCACGGGCCAACGCCCTGGTCGAGGAGGCCCTGCGCGCCGACCTGATTCCCGAACTGGCCGGCTTCACCGCGCTCAAGCGCGAGGTCGCCTACGGCGTGGAGAACAGCCGCGCCGACTTCCGCCTGGACTACCCGGCGGGCGAGGTGTTCGTGGAAGTGAAGAGCGTGACCCTGGGCTTCGACGGCACCGCCGTGGCGGCCTTCCCCGACGCCGTCACTGTGCGGGGCAGCAAGCACCTGCGCGAGCTGGCGGCGCTGGCGCGCCAGGGCATGCGCGCGGTGCAGTTCTACTGCGTCAACCTCTCCGGCATCGAGGCCGTGCGCGCAGCGGTGGAAATCGACCCGGCCTACGCCGCCGCCCTGGCCGATGCCAAGGCCGCCGGGGTGGAGGTGCTCGCCTATGGCGCCGAGGTCAGCCCTGAAGGGCTGGTGCTGCAGCGCAAGTTGCAGGTGCTCGGCTAGCAGGCCTTTGAAAAACGTAGACGAGGCAGCCGACGCAAGGCGAAAACGGCCGAAAAAGCGAAGTTTACGTAGGGTAAATGAGCATTTGAGGGCGTTTTCAACGCCGCAGCGGCAACGCAGTTAGTTGTTCAGCAGCCTGCTAACGCGCCAGCCAGATGCCGTGCTCGTCCTCGCTGCAGACGAGGGCGCGCAGGGACTCCCCAGCGCAAGGCCCGGCCACGCATTCACCGGATTCGACAAGGAACAGCGCTCCGTGGGTGGCGCACTGGATCAGGCTGCCGCTGTCGTCGAGAAAGCGGTCCGGTTGCCATTCCAGGGGAATGCCCCGGTGCGGGCAGCGGTTTTCATAGGCATGGACCCGGCCCTCCCGGCGAACCAGCAGCAGCTTCAGGTCATCGATCAGAAAGCCCCGGCTCTGGCCTTCGGCCAACTCGTCGGGGCGGCATAGCAGGATCATCGGCGTCTCCACGGCAGGCGGGCATTATCCCGCGCTGCCATGGATTGCCAAGAGGGCGCGCGTCCCTGCGCTGAAAGGGCTCAGATCTCCCAGATCAGGTTGACCGCCGCATGGCGGCCGGGCTGGGTGTAGCGCTGCAGGCTGGGGCTGTTCTCGGTGAGCCCACGCACATCGCCCCACTGCCAGTAGTCCTTGTCGGTGAGGTTGAACAACCCGGCGTTGACCGAGAACGCCTCGGTGACCTGCCACCAGCCGTTCAGGTCCAGCAGGCCGTAGCCCGAGCTCTGGTACTGGCCGACGGTCTGGGTGCGGTCGATGCGTTCCTTGGCCGCCACCAGGGTCCAGCTCAGGTCACCGCCGAACTTGCCATTGGGCTGTGCATACCCCAGGCCGAAGACGCCCTTGAGCGGGTCGACGCTGTTGATCGGCTGGCCGGTGCCTTCGTCCTTGCCCCGTGCGTAGGCCACGGAGCTCATGGCGCGCCAGCCGGCCCGCATGCCGAGCTTGTCGAGGAAGAGCTCGCCCTTGGCTTCGAAGCCACGGATGGTCACCCGGTCGCGGTTGACGTACTGGAACTCGCCGAAGGGGAAGCCCGGCACGCTGGAGGCGCGGGATACCTGCTCGATGAAATCGTCGTAGCGGTTGTAGAACAGCGCGGCGCCGAAGCTGCCGATCTCGTACTTGCCGCGCAGGCCCAGTTCGAAGCTGTCGCTGGTCTCGGCCTTGAGGTTGGTGTTGGCCAGGGTGCGGTACATGCCCGGGTTGATGAACTCGCCGAAGATCTCGATCGCCTGCGGGGCGCGGAAGCCGGCGGCGTACTGGCCGTACACGCTGTGCTGGTCGTCGACCTGGTAGGTCACGCCGAACTTGGGGGATACGGCCGAGTCGGTGAAGTCGCTCGGGTTGGCGTCGGTCGCCTGGCTGTTGAGGTAACGCGTGGTGGCGTGGGGCTTCATCGCGTAGTAGTCGTAGCGCAGGCCCGGCAGCAGGGTCCAGCGGCCGATCTCGATGTTGTCCTGGATGAAGGCCGCGTATTCGTTGGTGGTCGGGTCCGGGAAGTCGCTGGTCGGCAGCACCGGTGTGTTGACCCCGGTGGCGATGACGGTCTCGCCGCCTTCGCGCAGGTCGGCGTTCTTCAGGCGCTTGAGGTCGGTGCCGTAGACCAGGGTGTGCTGGCTGCCGGCGATGCTGAAGGACTTGTCCAGCTTGCTGTTGAGCACCCAGAGCTTCTCCTCGTAGTGGGAGTCGCGGGTGCGGAAGCGCGCCGAACCCGTGACGACGCGGTTCTCGTAGGTGCGCTGGCGGGTCTGGCTGTCCTGGTAGCTGAGCTGGTTCTGCAGGTTGTCCGCTATGGGGCTGTCCAGCTGCAGGGTGTGCAGTAGCGAATAGCGCTCGCGGTCGACGCTGTCGCGCGCATCCTGGGTACGGATGGTGGCGGTGTTGCTGTAGTTGCTCAAAACCTTGGTGTCGGTGTCGTCCTGGTAGCGCTCGTAGGTCAGTTGCAGGCGCTGGCCTTCGGCGTAGTTCCAGCCGAGTTTGGTGAGCAGGTTGTCGGTGGTGTAGTCGACCGGGTTGGCTTCCTCGCGGGTCGCGCCGATGCCACCGATGTCGCCCTGGGTGTCCAGTGCCTGGCCGGTGCGGCGGCCGATGTGCACCAGGCCATCGACGTTGCCTTGGCGGGCGGCGAGGGTGGTGCTGCGCAGCCAGCTGTCGTCGGAGCCGTCGTAGCCGGTCTTCAGGCGGGCGTAGGTGTCATCGCCTTCGTCCAGGTAGTCGGCCGCATCCTTGGTGAGGAAGCTCACCGCGCCGCCGATGGCGTCGCTGCCGTACAGCGAGCTGGCCGGGCCACGGATGATCTCCACCTGCTTGAGGGTGTCCGGGTCCACGTAGTCGCGCTGTGCGCTGAGGAAGCCGCCGAAGGAAAAGGCGTCCGGCATGCTCACGCCGTCCACCTGCGTCAGCACGCGGTTGCCGCCGATGCCCCGGATGGTGAAGCCGGACAGGCCGAAGCGGCTGCCCGTCCCGCCGACCGACACACCCGGCTCGTAACGCACCAGGTCCTGAATATTTTTTACGTTCTTCTGGTCGATCTCTCGTTCAGTCATTACCGACACCGTGTTCGGCACCTGGTCGAGCGTCTGCTCGCTGCGGGTGGCGGTCACCGTGACGGTGTCGAACTGGGTCGCGGTCTTTTCCGCGGCCAGGGCGAGGGAGGGCGACAGGAGCAGCAGGGCCAGCCAGGGGCGGCGGGCGAAGGGGGGGCGAGGCGACATGGATGGACTCCCGGGTTCAAGGCGCGTCCAGGGGCCGGCCGGGCACTTCTGGTGTGGCTGGAAGCCACGGGCGTCATGCCGCGGGTGCCTTTCCCGATGGCCGTCCTGGTCATCGCTTTCGCCGGCCTCTCTGGTGATCGCAGGTTGGCATCGGTGGCGAACATAATGAGGTTGACAGTCAAATGCAAACAATTATCAAATTGATTCGTATTTGTGAGTTCGGGCTTGAACATGCCGCGTATTCCACTCTGCCTCGCGCTGTCGCTTATCGCACACGGGGGGCTTGCATGGCTCCTGCACGATCTGCGGGCGGAGCCGGCTATCGCCCGGGGAGAGGCCCGGGCGGACGTGGTGCACCTGGTCAGCCTGGTCGAACCGGCGCCTGCCGTGGCTGAGCCCGTGGCGCGCCCGGTACCGGCTCCCCGCAAGGTGGAACCACAGAGCCACCCGGTCGCGGAAGCCAGGCCCGTTGCCGTAAAGCCGCGCCTGGTCAGTCCCGAAGTGCCCGCGCGCAAGGTCGTGCGCAGTGAGCCGCAGCCGCACCCACAGTCCCGCTCCAGCAGCGAGCCGAGCGTGGCGCAAGTGGCACCTTCGACGCCCAGCGCGGCCCCGCAGTCGGCACCCGCCCGGCAGGCCGCCAAGTCGCCGAAGGCCGAGGTGGTCATCGACCAGCCTTCCTTCCTCACACCGCCCAAGCCCCCGATCTACCCGGCCCAGGCGCGCCGTCGCAACCAGCAGGGCGTGGTCCTGGTGGAGGTGCGCCTGGACGAGCGCGGTGGGCTGCGGGAGATGAAATTGCTGCGTTCGTCAGGCATCGAGAGCCTCGACGAAGCGGCCATGAACGCGGTCGCCAGCTGGCGCTTCCGTCCTGAGGTCCAGGACGGCGAGCCGGTGCCGAGCCGCGTGAGAATACCCATTGAATTCGCCCTTACGGCGAGCCGTTGATCCTGAAGGAGTGACACCATGACTGCCCTCAACCAAACCGCCACGGCGGGCCCCGCCCTTTACCAGGCCTGGCAGACGCTGCGTGGCGAGGAGCCGCGCCTGCGTGCCCGTGACGCCGCCGAGCGCCTCTCGGTCAGCGAGGGCGAGCTCACCGCCAGCCGCCTGGGCGTGGATGCCGTGCGCCTGCGCCCCGAGTGGGCGAGCCTGCTGCCCGCGCTGGGTGAGCTGGGCCCCATCATGGCGCTGACCCGCAACGAGCATTGCGTGCATGAGCGCAAGGGCGTGTACCGCGAGGTCTCGGTCATGGCCAACGGGCAGATGGGCCTGGTGGTGTCCGCCGACATCGACCTGCGCCTGTTCCTCGGTGGCTGGTCCAGCGTGTTCGCCGTGGCCGAAGAAACCCCGCGCGGCACTCAGCGCAGCATCCAGATCTTCGACAGGCAGGGCGTGGCCGTGCACAAGGTGTTCCTCACCGAGCGCAGCGAAGTCGCCGCCTGGGCGCCGCTGGTCGAGCGCTTCCAGGCCGAGGAACAGAGCGCCGAGCTGGACCTGCAGCCGCTGCCCGCCGCCGAGCCGGTCAAGCCCGATGCCGAGATCGACGTCGCCAGCCTGCGTGAAGGCTGGTCAGCCCTCAAGGACACCCACCACTTCTTCGCCCTGCTGAAGAAGCACGGCGCGGCACGCACCCAGGCCCTGCGCCTGGCCGGCACCGAATGGGCCGAGAAGCTGGACACCGCCGAACTGCCGCGCCTGCTGGAGGCGGCGGGGGATAAGCAGATCCCCATCATGGTGTTCGTCGGCAACCGCCACTGCATCCAGATCCACAGCGGCCCGGTGCAGAACCTGAAGTGGATGGACACCTGGTTCAACGTGCTCGACCCCGAGTTCAACCTGCACCTGAAGACCCCGGGCGTGACCGAGCTGTGGCGGGTACGCAAGCCCAGCAGCGACGGCGTGATCACCAGTTGGGAAGCCTTCGATGCCGAAGGCGAGCTGGTGCTGCAACTGTTCGGCGCGCGCAAGCCGGGCATCCCGGAGCGGGAAGACTGGCGTGCCCTGGCCGAGACCGCCCCGGCGCTCTGACGCCTGGCCGAGCTCCGGCCCGATCCATCCCGACGCCCCGCCCCTGCCGGGGCGTCGTTCCGCCTGAATCTGAAGGAGTCATAGGATGCGTGTTGCTGTTTCCCTTGCCGGCCTGTGCGCCGGCCTGTTCCTGAGCCAAGCGGCGCATGCCGCCGATCCGTTGCCGCAACGCTGGGTCAGCGCCGGGGGCTCCCTCAGTGAATGGGTGGTGGCGCTGGGTGGCGAGAGCAAGCTGGTGGGCGTCGACACCACCAGCCTCCATCCCGCCTCGCTGAAGTCGCTGCCGAGCATCGGCTACCAGCGCCAGTTGGCCGCCGAGGGCATCCTCTCGCTGCGCCCGGACATGCTGCTGGGTACCGAGGAAATGGGCCCGCCGCCGGTGATCGAGCAGGTCAAGGCAGCGGGGGTGCGCATCGAACTGCTGCCGTCCAGGGCCGAGCTGCCGGTGCTGGAGAAGAACCTCACGCTGATCGGCGGCCTGCTGGGTGACGAGGCCCGCGCGCAAAAGGTCTTCGCCGACTACAGCCAGCGCTTCGAGCAACAGGCCCGGTGGGTCGCCGAGACCCGGCGCACGCAGGAGGCGCCGCGCGTCCTGCTGCTGCTCGGCCATGCCGGCAGCAACCCCATGGCTGCCGGCAAGGACACCGCCGCCGCCTGGATCATCGAGCAGGCCGGTGGCCGGAACATCACCGATCACCTCGGCTACAAGGCGATCTCCAACGAGGCGCTGGCGGCGCTGGACCCGGACGTGGTGGTGTTCGCCGATCGCCGCCTCGAAGGCGAGGAAGCCAAGGCCGCGCTGCTCAAGCAGAACCCCGCCCTGGCCATGACCCGTGCCGGCAAGCAGGGCCGCCTGCTGCCGCTGGACCCGACCCTGCTGGTGGGCGGCCTCGGCCCGCGCCTGCCGGATGGGGTGGCCGCGCTGTCCGCGGGCTTTTATCCTCAGGCACCGGCCCTGACCGCCAACAGCCAGAACCAGCCATGACCCCAGCTGTACATTCGCGCCCCCTGTTCATCGCACTGGGCGCCTTGCTCGCGCTCGCCCTGTGGCTGTCCCTGGCCCTCGGCCCGGTGAGCCTGCCCCTGGGCGACACCCTGCGCGCGGCCCTGCGCCTGGCCGGGATGCCGCTCGCGCCCGCAGGCCTGGAGCAGGCCGAACTGATCCTCGGGCAGATCCGCCTGCCGCGCACCCTGCTGGGCCTCGCCGTCGGCGCGGTGCTGGCGCTGTCTGGCGTGGCCATGCAGGGCCTGTTCCGCAACCCGCTGGCGGACCCCGGCCTGGTCGGCGTTTCCAGTGGCGCGGCCCTCGGCGCGGCGGTGGCCATCGTCGGTGGTGCGGCCCTCGGCGGGCTGCCCGAGAACATCGCGCCCTACCTGCTGTCCGCCTGCGCCTTCGCCGGTGGCCTGGGGGTGACGGCGCTGGTCTACCGCCTCGGCCGGCGCGACGGGCAGACCAGCGTGGTGACCATGCTGCTCGCCGGCATCGCCCTCAACGCCCTGGCTTTCGCCTGCATCGGTTTGTTCACCTACCTGGCGGACGACGCCACGCTGCGCACCCTGACCTTCTGGAACCTGGGCAGCCTCAATGGCGCCAGCTATGCGCGGCTGTGGCCGCTGCTGCTGATCACCGGGGCGGTGGCGCTGTGGCTGCCGCGCCGTGCCAAGGCGCTGAACGCCTTGCTGCTGGGCGAGTCCGAGGCGCGCCACCTGGGCTTCGAGGTGGAGAAGCTCAAGCGCGAGCTGGTGCTGTGCACGGCGCTGGGCGTCGGTGCTGCGGTGGCTGCTGCCGGGCTGATCGGCTTCATCGGCCTGGTGGTGCCGCACCTGGTGCGCCTGGTCGCCGGGCCGGATCACCGTGTCCTGCTACCGGCCTCGGCACTGGCCGGTGCCAGCCTGCTGCTGTTCGCCGACCTGGCCGCGCGCCTGGTGCTGGCGCCGGCGGAGATGCCCATCGGCATCGTCACCGCGCTGATCGGCGCGCCATTCTTCCTTTATCTGCTGCTGCGGGGGCGTCACTGATGCTGCGTGTCGAACAGCTTGAAGTGCACCGTGGCAGCACCGTGGTGCTGGCGGGCGTGGACCTGGAGCTGCGCCCCGGCGAAGTGCTGGGCGTGCTCGGCCCCAACGGCGCGGGCAAGAGCACCCTGCTTGGCGCGTTGAGCGGCGAGCTGGCCCTGGCCGCCGGCCAGGTCAGCCTGGAGCGCCGCCCGCTTGCCGAATGGGCCGGCCCGCAACGTGCCCAGCGCCTGGCGGTGTTGCCGCAGAGCTCGACCCTGAACTTCGGCTTCCGCGTCGAGGAAGTGGTCGGCATGGGCCGCCTGCCCCACGCGACGGGCCGCGTGCGCGATGCGGAAATCATCGGCGAAGCCCTGGAGGCGGCCGATGCCGCGCACCTGGCCGGGCGCAGCTACCTGGCGCTGTCCGGCGGCGAGCGCCAGCGCGTGCACCTGGCGCGGGTGCTGGCACAGCTGTGGCCGGGCGCGCAGGGGCAGCACCTGCTGCTGGACGAGCCCACCTCCATGCTCGACCCCCTGCACCAGCACACCACCCTGCAGGCGGTGCGTGATTTCGCCGGGCGTGGCGCCGCGGTGCTGGTGATCCTTCATGACCTGAACCTGGCGGCGCGCTACTGCGACCGCCTGCTGCTGCTCTGCGACGGGCGCCCCCATGTGCTGGGCACGCCCGACGAGGTGCTGCAACCCGAGCCGTTGAAGGCCGTGTTCGGCCTCGACGTGCTGGTGCAGCGCCACCCGGAACGCGGCCATCCCCTGATCGTCGCGCGCTGAACGAACCCGAGGAATCCATCCATGCGCCTGCTTCTCCTGCTCGTCATCGCGTCCCTGGCGGCGTGCCAGGCCACCCCGCCCTTGCCCCAGTGGCAGAGCCCGGAGGCCCGCCAGCATGCCGATCTCGGTGTCATCCGCGACCTGCGCAGTGGCCAGACCCTGAGTCCACGGCAATTGCTCGACCGCCTCGCCGAGGCGCCGCGCGTGCTGGTGGGCGAACAGCACGACAACCCCGACCACCACGCCCTGCAGTTGTGGTTGCTGCAGGCGCTGGAAGGCCGTCGCAGCCAGGGCAGCCTGCTGCTGGAAATGCTCAACCCCGACCAGCAGGCCAAGGTGGATGCCGTGCACGCACGTATCCGTTCCGGCGCCGATGAAGGTGAGCTGGAAAGCGCGCTGGCCTGGCAGAGGAACTGGGACTGGGCGCTGTACGGCCCGATCGTGCGCCATGCGCTGGCCCAGCCCTACCCGCTGCTGGCGGCGAACCTGGATCGCAGCGAGATCATGCGCATCTATGGTGAGCAGCCAGCGCTCAGCGGCACCGCCTCGACCACGGCCACCGTCCAGGACGCCCTGCGCGAGCAGATTCGCGAATCCCATTGCGGGCTGCTGCCGGAGAGCCAGTTCCCGGCCATGCTCGCCGTGCAGCAGCAGCGTGACCGGCGCATGGCCGAGCGCCTGCTGGCGGCCCCGCAACCGGCGCTGCTGTTCGCCGGTGCCTTCCATGTGCGCCGCGACCTGGGCGTGCCGCTGCACCTGGCCGATCTCGGAGCGGGGCAGGGCAGTGCGGTGCTGATCCTCGCCGAGGCCGGCAAGACCGTGGAGCCGGGCAGCGCCGACTACGTCTGGTACACCGCCGCGCTGCCGGCCAAGGATCACTGCGCCGAGTTGCGCGAGCGGATGAAGCCGGCTCAGTGATCCGAGTCGATGATCACCTCCTCGCCCAGCGCTCCGTTCTCCGGTAGCGGCTGGTTGGTCGAGGAGGCGGCGCGCATCACCCGGACGCCGCGGATGCCGGCGTCCCGCGCCGAGCGGATGTCACTGTCCGAATCGCCGTAGTAGAGCGCGATGCCCTGCTGGCGGATGAACGCGGCCTTCTCCGGGCCGGACGAGAAGATCACCTTGTTCATCGCCTTGATGGCGAAGGTCTGCTGGAGGATCTCGCTGAGCTTCTCCCCGGGTGTGTTCGGCCGGCCGGTGATGAAGAAGATGCGGTCGCCCCGGGCCTGGTGCAGGTCGATCAGCCTGCGCCCCACCTCCTTGGGCAGCGAGTAGCGGTCGCAACCGCCGTTGGTTTCCTGCCAGAAGCGCATGTCGTGCAGGTAGGCGTCGCTGCCTGGCGAGTACTTCTGCTTGCCGTGGTAGAAGCAGGGGCTGGAAAACAGCAGCGTGTCGTCGATATCGAAAGCGACGCTGATGGGCGCCTGCCCCGACAGGCTGCTGCCGATCTCCTCGACCGAAACCCAGTGCACCTCCGAAGGCAGTATTTCCTCCGCCAGCAAGGCGGCAGGCAGGGTTGTCGCTACGGCCAGGGCCAGGGCGTGGATCGTCTTGCGCATTGCGTACTCCGTCGATGGGTTGCTCGTCGGTTGGCTAGCAACCGGCATGCCGCCACAGGCGCGGAAAGGCTTGCGTCGCGCGCTGCGGCTGCCCCCATGAAACCTGACGGAGATGACAGGTTGATAAATTGTCGGACGATATCCGTTTGATCCTGTCTGTTGAGACAACTTGGTGCGGGCTTTTCGTGGAAGTCGCCAGATTGGGGCATGGACAGGTGTGACCTGATCGGCATTCATTGGCCAGGAGCCTCTGCTGCGGGCCATGCAAATCAAACGCTTATTTCAATACTGATTGTGAAGTCAGTTTCTGGCACGCTCCGTGCTGTCATCAAAGCGTTACATGAACTCGCCATCATTCGCGCCAATCCTGCGTTGATGGTCAGGATCAAATGAGGGCAGGTTGAGGCCGCCCATCGCTGATGACTGTGGGAGGTTGTGTCCTCATGCGTAGCTGGGATGTTGCGAAGAAGAAGAAGGCCCACATCGAGATCATCCCGATGATCGATGTGATGATGTTCCTGCTGGTGTTTTTCGTGCTGGTGAGTCTCAACGTGATTCCCGCCGTAGGCATCAAGACGCAGTTGCCGACGGCCGCCCATGCCCAGCAGCTGAAGCCGCAGAACAAGGCGGTGATCACCCTGGGGCTCGACGAGAAGTTGCAGCTCGATGGCCAGGATGTCAGCGAGAGCCTGCTGGTCGAACAGTTGAAAGTGCTGGAAGGCACGGCCGAGAAGTTGGTCATCATCATCAATAGCGACCAGGGCGTGGAAGTTAAGCGCCTGGTGGCGGTGATGGACTTGCTCAAGGGCAATGGCTTCTCTTCCGTTTCCATCGCCACGCGTAAATCCTGACGCCATGTTTCCTATCTATCGAACTCGCAAGTTCATTGCGTGTGTGCCGGCGGCTTGCCTGCTTCTCGTATTCGTTTATTCCGCCAGTTCGCAGAGCTTGCAGATGAAACCCAAGTACGACGACAGCGCCGTGGAAATCGCGCTGGTGGATCCGGCCGATTTCATGCCGCCACCGCCCGAGCCGGAACCCGTGGTCGAGGCGCCGCAGCCGGAACCCGAGCCGCTGCCCGAGCCCGAGGTCGAGGAGCCGGTGGTGATCGAGCCGCCGAAGCCCAAGCCCGTTCCCAAGCCGGTGCCCAAGCCCGTGGTGAAGCAGGTGGAGAAGCCCAAGCCGCAGGTGGTCAAGCAGGAGCCCAAGCCCGCACCGCCCGTGGTGGCCAAGGCCGCGCCGGCACCGGCCCCGACGCCCGCGCCGGCCCCGGTGAGCGTGCCGGTGGCGCCGCCGCAACCGCGCGTCGACAGCGCGGCACTGGAGGGTGTGTACACCGCCGCCCTGCGCAAGGAGTTGGAGAAGTACAAGCAATACCCGCGTGGTCGCGAGGCGTCGTTGCAGCGCCCCGAAGGCAACGTGGTGGTCTGGCTGTTGGTGGACCGAGTGGGAAATGTCCTGGATGCGGGCATTGAAAGCAAGGCAACGAACATGTTGCTGAACAAGGCTGCACAAACAAGTTTGCGTCGATTGGAAAAAGTTTCGCCTTTCCCGAGCGAAGCCTTCCAGGGAAAAGACAAACAGCGTTTTACCGCGACCTTTAGTTACAACGTCGAGTGATCAAGTACCCATAACTAAACCAATAAACGAAGGCGTTCCTTTTTATCGAGGAGTTTGGTCCGTGAAGTTTAATAAGTTATTTGCAATGTTCCTGGCCGCTGGCCTGGGGGGATGGACGATGGCGGCCCTGGCGGCTGACGAGTCCGGCAATTCCGTTGACGTGGGCAAGGTGAAGGTCACCGGGCAGAACCTGGGCAATGGCCAGATGGTGGTGGAGAGCGCGCCGAAGTCGCGTTCTACCGTGACCAAGGAAGCCCTGGAGAAGATGACCGCCACCGGCAACGCCATCGACAAGCTGAAGTACACCCCGGGGGTCAACGTTTCCAGCGATGACTCCAGCGGCCTCAGCGGCTTCAACTTCACCATGCGCGGGATGAACTCCGACCAGGTCGGCGTTTCCCTCGACGGCATTCCGGTGAACGATTCGGGCAACTACAACCTCTACCCGAACCTGCTGGGCGACCCGGAGAACCTGGGCGAAGTCTTCGCCACCCAGGGCTCTTCCGAGATCGATGCGCCGCACATCGGCTCCTCCGGCGGCAACATCGGCCTGGTGACCCTGCGCCCCGAGAAGGACTTCGGCGTCTTCGGCAAGCAGACCATCGGCAGCAACAACCTGCGCAAGACCTTCGTGCGCCTGAACACCGGCAAGTACAACGGCTTCAGCAACTACATCTCGGCGTCCCACACCGAGGGTGACAAGTGGCGCGGCGAAGGCGTGCTGCGTGCCGACAAGGTCACCCTCAACAGCCTGTTCGAGGATGGCGAAGGCAACTCCCTGAATGCGGTGATCAACTACCACAAGCAGGAAAACTACAACTACTCGAACCCCAGCAAGGCCCAGTTCAAGACCTACGGCCGCGACTTCGACTACCTGGACGACCCGCGCTACAACAGCAACGGCAAGATCATGACCGGCAGCGGCAGCTCGGTGAACGGCGTGACCCGCGGCACCGGCTACTCGGTGCTGATGCGCAACCCCTTCGAAAACGTCACCGCCTCGCTGACCGGCCGCTTCCAGCTGCGTGACGACGTGTTGCTCACCGTGGCGCCCTACTACTACTGGGCCAACGGCGGCAGCTTCGGCAGCTTCACCGGCCCCTATTCGCTGAACCGTGGCACCAGCAACACTGGTGGCAACTACAACCTGGGCAACCTGCCGACATCGGGCCAGCTCAACGCCGACGGCACGCCCAACAGCGGCCTCTACTACCGGCCCTCGATCACCGAGACCTGGCGCCCCGGCATCAACACCAGCATCAAGTGGGACATCAACGACGAGCACAGCTTCAGCACCGGCTACTGGTACGAGCGCGCCCGCCAGCGCCAGACCCAGCCCTTCGTGCCGCTCACCCCGGATGGCAAGCCTGTGGATATCTGGGCCGGCTACCACGACTCCGAGCAGGCGCGCGACGCCAACGGCAACGTGATCCAGGGCCGCAACTACTTCACCGTGACCCCGGCGCACAAGCTGTTCGCCCAGGACGTCTGGTCGGTGACCCCGGACCTGACCCTGACCGCCGGCATCGCCTACGACTACTCCGAGCGCAAGGGCGACAACCGCGGCAGCCTCACCGAGAAGAAAGAGAAGCGCAACAAGACCTACCACGAGCTGCTGCCGAGCTTCAGCGCCCAGTACCTGCTGGATGACGAGAACCAGGTCTTCTACAACCTCACCCGCAACATGCGCACGCCGCCGAACTACGTGCTCTACAACAAGGGCGATTCCATCAGCCTCGAGCCCGAGCTGAGCTGGAACCATGAATTCGGCTGGCGCTATGCCGTCGAGGACATGGCCCTCAGCGCCACCCTGTTCTACCTGACCTTCGAGAACCGCCAGGTCTCCAGCCGCGACGAGGCCGGCGACTACGTGATGCTCAACGTCGGCGACGTGGTCAACCAGGGCCTTGAGCTGGAGTGGAGCGGCCTGCTGCCGCACAACTTCAACTACTACGCCTCCTACACCTATACCGAGGCCGAGCAGAAGGACAGCGTGCGCTACCGCGGCGTGGACCTGCCCACCGAGGGCAAGACCGTGGCCGGTGTGCCGAAGAACATGCTCAACCTGAGCCTGGGCTACGACGACGGCCTGTACTACGGGAACATCGTCGGCAAGTACGTCAGCCGCCAGTACGGCGACCTGACCAACGACGAGAGCATCCCCGACTACGCCATCGCCGACCTCAACCTGGGCGTGCACCTGCCGGTGCAGGGCACGGCGCTGAAGAGCGCGGCGGTTCGCCTGTCGGTGAACAACCTGTTCGACAAGGAATACCTCTCCGGCGTGCGCACCACCCAGTTCAACGCCGTGACCTACTCGCAGGGCAGTGCCTCGGCGTTCGGCAGCTCGCCGTACTACACCATCGGCGAGGAACGCACCGTTTCGGTCAGCTTCGAAGGCTCCTTCTAATCCACCCCGAAGTCCGCAGGGCCTTCGGGCCCTCCGGCACACCTGAGTTCGCTGGAGGTACCACATGAATATGGATCTGCTGCACGACATCACCTTCTACGTGATGTACGGCGCCGCCGCCCTGGCGGCCTTCATCGCCGTGGAACGCGGCATCTTCTTCGCCTACAGCCTGCGCCAGGCGGTGAAGCTGGAAGCGGCGCTGGTGCCGAGCATGCACGGCATCGACGAGCTGCCGGCCGCGCTGAACGGCCGCAAGAGCCTGCCGCTGGAGATGATCGACCAGCTGTTCGAGCAGAAGGGCGCGGTCAGCTCCCACAAGGACCTGGAAGACCTCAGCGAATCCATCTACATCGCCACCCGCGGCAAGCTGATGCACGGCCTGTGGATCCTCGAGACCGTGGTCACCGCGGCGCCGCTGCTGGGCCTGCTGGGCACCATCCTCGGCATCATCGACACCTTCCGCGCCCTGGCCGAGGCCGGCGTCTCCGACCCGGGCGAAGTGTCCAAGGGCATCGGTACCGCCCTGTTCGCCACCGCGCTGGGTATCGCCATCGCCCTGGTGGCGATGATCTTCCACAACCACTTCCAGGACCGCGTCGAGCGCATCACCGACCACCTGAAGATCCTCCTGCTGCGTGCCGGCATGGGCACCGTGGTCCGCACGGCGGCGCCGGTCGCCAACGGCCAGTTGCAGCCGGCCTGATGCGCGCAGGGGAGTCACGCATGTCCCGTTCCCTTGCCCGCAGCCGCTTGCTGGGCGCACTCCTGCTCGCCGGCCTGGCCGGTTGCGGGCAGGAAGCTGTGCAGCCGGTGGCGGTGAACCTGGTGGCGATCAACGATTTCCACGGCTACATCCAGGGCAGCAGTTTCCGCTACCCGGACCCGGCCAACCCCGGCAAGACGCTCTCGGTGAACGCCGGCGGCATCGCCACCCTCGGCGGCATGCTGGCGGAGCTGCGCAAGCAGGACCCGCAGCTGCTGTTCATCGGCGCTGGTGACCTGGTGGGCGGCAGCCCGCCGATCTCCGCCATGTGGGCCGACGAGCCCAGCCTGGAGGCGCTCAAGGCCATGGGCCTGCGCTTCACCGCCGTGGGCAACCACGAGCTGGACCTGGGCAAGGCCGAGCTGCTGCGGCAGATTCACGGCGGCTGCGAGTCGCCGCGTCCGGAGAAGGCCTGCAGCTTCCGGGGTGACTACAAGGGCGCCGGGTTCGACTACCTGGCCGCCAACCTGGTGGACAGCACCACCGGCAAGCCACTGCTGCCGGCCTACCGCATCGAGGAGGTGAAGGGGGTCAAGGTGGCCTTCGTCGCCGCGATCCTGCGCGATGTCGCCAGCGTGGTCCGCCCCAGCGGCCTGGCCGGGCTGGAGGTGCGTGACGAGGCCGATTCGATCAATGCGCTGATCCCCGAGATCAAGGCCGCCGGTGCCAACGCCATCGTCGCCGTGGTGCACCAGGGCGGCAGCACGCCGGAGCCCTTCGACAAGCCCGCTTGCCAGCAACTGGGTGGGGACATAGTCGAGGTGGCCAAGCGCCTGGACCCGGCAGTGGACCTGCTGATCAGCGCCCACAGCCACCAGGGCTACCTGTGCCAGGTGGGCAAGCTCCCGGTGACCCAGGGCTCCTCCTACGGCCACCTGCTGACCCGGCTCACGCTGGACGTGACGCCAGGGACCCACAAGGTGACCCGCGTCGAGGCCCGCAACCTGCTGGCCGACCCGACGCGCTATGCACCGGACGAGAAGCTCGCCGCGCTGCAGGGCGAGATCGAGGCGCGCAGCGCCGTGGTGCTGGCGCGGCCCATCGCCCGCCTGGCGGCCCCCGAAGTGCGTCGCGAAATGAACGAGGCGGGCGAGTCGGCCATGGGCGACCTGATCGCCGATGCGCAGCTCGCCGCGACCCGCTCGCAGGGCGCGCAGCTGGCGCTGATGAACCCGGGCGGCATCCGTGGCGACCTGGCACTGGAGCAGGGGCTGGAGACGGTCAGCTACTCCCAGGTGGCCGGCTCGCAGCCCTTCAACAACACCCTGCACCTGCTGACCCTGAGCGGCGCGCAGCTGGTGGCGCTGCTGGAGCAGCAGTGGCGGGGCGGGGGTGGCTTCACACCGCTGCAGGTCTCCTCGTCCTTCACCTACCAGTGGGATGCGGGCAGGCCGCCCGGGCAGCGCGTGCTCGCCGACAGCCTGCGCCTGGATGGCCAGCCGGTGCTGGCGGATGGGCGCTACCGGGTGGTTTCCAACGCCTTCCTGGCGGAGGGCGGCGACGGCTTCAGCCTGTTCCGCGAAGGGACGGAGCACCGCGACAGCGGCATTTCCGACCTGGACGCGCTGATCGACTACCTGGTGTCCCGGGACCAGGCCGGCAGCCCGGCGGGGGCGGCCGAGGGCGCGGGACGCATCCGCCGTGTGGATGTTGCGGTCAGTCAGCGGGAATAGCGGTTTGCGACAAGGAGGCGCCCGCACGACGGGCGCCCGATAACCATAAAGAAGGCGACCCAGAGTCCCGGACGGTACCCATGAACGATGTTGCTCGATCCGCTCTGTGCGAGCGGTTGTTGCCCCAGGCCATCGAGGCGGCGGCACGTACCTACAGCCCCTATTCCCGATTCCCCGTCGGGGCGGCGCTGCTCACCCATGACGGCCAGGTGATCCTCGGTTGCAACGTGGAAAACGGCTCCTACGGCCTGACCAATTGCGCCGAGCGCAGCGCGCTGTTCGCCGCCATCAGCCAGGGCCATGCGCCGCGCAGCTTCAAGGCGTTGCTGGTGTTCGCCCCGGAGGTTCCGGTGATCAGCCCCTGCGGCGCCTGCCGCCAGGTGATCAGCGAGCTGATGGCGGCCGACTGCCCGGTGATCTGCTGCGGCAGCGACCCGGAATCGACCCGCCTGTGGCGCGTCGACGAGCTGCTGCCCGGCGCCTTCGCCCTCTAGAACGACGACAAGAACAACGACGCACCTTTCTTCCGGGGAATCCATTTCATGATCGGCATGCTCGGCATCCTGATGTTGCTGGTAATCGCGTACCTGTTGTCCTCCAAGCGCAGCGCCATCAACCTGCGCACGGTCGGCACGGCCTTCGTGCTGCAGGCGGGCTTCGCCGCCTTCGTGCTCTACGTGCCCTGGGGGCAGAACTCCCTGGCGGCCATGTCCAATGTGGTCAGCAGCCTGGAGGACAGCGCCACCAAGGGCATCGACTTCCTCTTCGGCGGCCTCAACAGCACGAAGATGTTCGACCTGTTCGGCGGGGGCGGCTTCGTCTTCGCCATCAAGGTGCTGCCGGTGATCGTGTTCTTCAGCGCCTTCATCGCGGTGCTCTACTACCTGCGCGTCATGGACGTGATCATCTCGGTGATCGGTGGCGCCTTGCAGCGCGCCATGGGCACCAGCCGCACCGAGTCGCTCTCGGCCACCGCCAACATCTTCCTCGGCCAGACCGAGGCGCCGCTGGTGGTGCGGCCCTACATCCCGCACATGACCCGCTCCGAGCTGTTCTCGGTAATGGTCTGCGGCCTGGCCTCCACCGCCGGCTCGGTGATGATCGGCTACGCCAGCCTCGGTGTTGACCTCAAGTACCTGATCGCCGCGAGCCTGATGTCGGCGCCCGGCGGCATGCTCATGGCCAAGCTGATGGAGCCCGAGAGCGAGACGCCCCAGGACCGGCCGGACCTGATCGAAGGCTACGCCGACGACCGTCCGGCCAACGTGCTCGACGCGGCCGCCGCCGGTGCGTCCAGCGGCCTGCAGCTGGCGTTGAACGTGGGCGCGATGCTGCTGGTGTTCATCGCCCTGGTGGCGGTGCTCAACAGCCTGATGGGCTGGCTCGGCGGCTTCGTCGGCTACCCCGGCGTGACCCTGCAATTGCTGCTGGGCTACGCCTTCGCTCCGGTGGCCTGGCTGCTTGGCGTGCCCTGGGCCGAAGCCATCCAGGCCGGCGGCTTCATCGGCCAGAAGATCGTGCTCAACGAGTTCGTCGCCTATGTCGACTTCGCCCGCTACATCAATCCGATCCAGGCGTCGGCCGCCGGTGTCGAGGTGCTCAGCGCCCACACCCAGGTGATCGTCACCTTCGCCCTGTGCGGCTTCGCCAACCTGTCCTCCATCGGCATCCTGCTGGGCGGCATGGGGGTAATGGCGCCCAACCGCCGCAAGGACCTCGCCCGGCTCGGGGTGCGTGCGATGATCGCCGGCACCCTGGCTAACCTGATGAGTGCGGCTCTGGCCGGACTGTTCGTTTCGCTCTGAATCACTGCAACGGGATGCCGGCTCATGGCGCATCCCTGGGGAATGTTCCGAATGACTCAATTGACGGATACCGAACTGGCCCGGTTGGCCATCGGCCTGCTGGACCTGACTTCGCTCAACGACGATGACGACGAAGCCGCCATCGCCGCGCTCTGCCAGCGCGCACTGACCGCCGAGGGGCGGGTGGCGGCGCTGTGTATCTACCCGCGCTTCATCGGCTTCGCCCGGCGCACCCTGGAGGCGCTGGGCGCCGGTGACCTGCGCATCGCCACCGTGACCAACTTCCCCCAGGGCGCCGACGACATCGCCGCCGCCGTGCGCGAGACCGCTGCGGCGGTGCTCGATGGCGTGGATGAAGTGGACCTGGTCTACCCCTATCGCGCGCTGTTGGCCGGCGATGCCGAGCGTGGCCGCGAGATGGTCGCTGCCTGCAAGGCCGCGTGCGGGGAGCGGGTGCTGCTCAAGGTGATACTCGAAACCGGCGAACTGGCCGACCCGGAGCTGATCCGCCAGGCCAGCCGCGATGCCATCGCCGCCGGTGCCGACTTCATCAAGACCAGCACCGGCAAGGTGGCGGTCAATGCCACGCCCGAGGCCGCGGCGCTGATGCTCGAGGTGATTCGCGAGATGGGCGGTCGGGTGGGCTTCAAGCCGGCCGGGGGCATCCGCACCCTGGCCGATGCACGCCGCTATATCGAACTGGCGGCCGCTGAGCTGGGCCTGGACTGGATCGATGCCCGTCACCTGCGCCTCGGTGCCTCCAGCCTGCTCGGCGACCTGCTGCGGGTGCTCGGCCAGGCCGATGCCGCTGTATCGGAGGGCTACTGATATGTGGCTGGCGCAGGAAGTGATCCGTCGCAAGCGCGATGGGCTGGAGCTGGCGGGTGAGGACATCCGCCGCTTCGTCGAAGGCATCAGCGATTCCAGCCTCAGCGAGGGCCAGGTGGCCGCCTTCGCCATGGCGGTGCTGCTCAAGGGCATGAGCCTGGACGAGCGCATCGCCCTCACCACTGCCATGCGCGACTCCGGCCAGGTGCTGGAATGGAACCTGCCCGGCCCGGTGGTGGACAAGCACTCCACCGGTGGCGTGGGCGACCTGGTGAGCCTGGTGCTGGCGCCGCTGCTGGCGGCCTGCGGCTGCTACGTGCCGATGATCTCCGGGCGCGGCCTGGGGCACACCGGTGGCACCCTGGACAAGCTGGAAAGCATCCCCGGCTACTGCACCCGGCCCGACCCCGAGCGCTTGCGTGCGGTGGTGGCCGAGGTGGGCTGCGCCATCATCGGCCAGACCGCCGACCTGGCGCCGGCGGACAAGCGCCTGTACGGCATTCGCGATGTCACCGGAACGGTGGAGTCGGTTGACCTGATCACCGCGTCCATCCTGGCGAAGAAACTGGCCGCCGGGCTCGACGTGCTGATCATGGACGTGAAGAGCGGCAACGGCGCCTTCATGAGCGATCCGCAGCAGGCCGACCTGCTGGCGCGCAGCCTGGTGGCGGTGGCCAATGGCGCCGGCGTGCGCACCCGTGCGGTGATCTCCGACATGAACCAGCCGCTGGCCCGCAGTGCTGGCAACGCCCTGGAAGTGGAAGAGGCGCTGGCCCTGCTCAAGGGCGAGGTGCGCAGCCCGCGCCTGTGGGAGGTGACCCTGGTGCTGGCCGAGGAAACCCTGGTGGCCGCCGGGTTGGCGGAGGACTGCGCCCAGGCCCGCGAGCGCCTGCTGCAGGCCTGGCGCGACGGCGCGGCGCTGCAACGCTTCAACCTGATGGTCGATGCCCTGGGCGGCCCCCGGGGCCTGCACCGCGAGCCCTGGCGCCACCTGCCCTGGGCGCCTGTGGTGCACCCGGTGCATGCCGAGCGCGGGGGTATCGTCCAGGCGGTGGATACCCGCGCCGTCGGGCTCGCGGTGGTCGCCCTGGGCGGCGGTCGCAAGCGCCCGGAGGACGAGGTCGACCCGGCGGTGGGCTTCAGTGCGCTGGCGCTGCCCGGCGAGCGGGTGGGGGGTGAGCAGCCGCTGGGGCTGGTGCATGCGCGGGATGCCGCCAGCGCCGAGCGTGCGGCGGCGGCCCTGCGCGCGGCCTACCAACTGGGCGACGGCGAGGCGCAGGTCGCCGAGCTGATCGGCCAGCGTTACTAGGAGCGGACCATGGGCAGAGCCTTGTTGCTGGTCCTCGACTCCTTCGGCATCGGTGCTACGGCCGATGCCGTGCGCTTCGGCGACCAGGGTGCCAACACGCTGCTGCACATCGCCGAAGCCTGTGCCCGTGGCGAAGCGGATGGTCCCCTGCGTAGCGGCCCGTTGCATTTGCCCAACCTGGAGCGCATGGGGCTGGGCCATGCAGCGGCAGCCAGTGCTGGCGCCTATGCGCCGGGCTTCGATCCCGAGGCGCCCGTCATCGGTGCCCACGGCCATGCCCGCGAGCTGTCCAGCGGCAAGGACACGCCGTCCGGCCACTGGGAGATGGCCGGGGTGCCGGTGCTGTTCGACTGGGGCTACTTCGCCGAGAAAGAGAACAGCTTCCCGCCCGAGCTGCTGGATGCGCTGATCGAGCGCGCCGGCCTGCCGGGCATCCTCGGCAACTGCCACGCCTCGGGCACCACCATCCTCGAGGCGCTCGGCGAGGAGCACCTGCAGAGCGGCAAGCCCATCTGCTACACCTCGGCGGACAGCGTGTTCCAGATCGCCGCCCACGAGGAGGCGTTCGGCCTGGAGCGGCTCTACCAGCTGTGCGAGATCGCCCGTGGGCTGTGCGATGACTGGAACATCGGCCGGGTGATCGCGCGGCCCTTCGTCGGCACCTCCGCTGCCGATTTCCGTCGCACCGGCAACCGCCGTGACTACGCCGTGCCGCCCCCCGCGCCCACCCTGCTGGACCGGCTGGTGGAGGCGGGCGGGCAGGTGTTCGCGGTGGGCAAGATCGGCGACATCTTCGCCCACCGGGGCATCAGCCGGCTGTACAAGGGCGACGGTAACGAGGCGCTGTTCGAGGCCACGTTGCAGGCCTTGGCGCAAGCGCCGGAACGCACCCTGGTGTTCGCCAACTTCGTCGATTTCGACATGCTCTTCGGCCACCGCCGCGACATCGCCGGTTACGCGCTGGCGCTGGAGGCTTTCGACCGTCGCCTGCCTGAACTGCTGGCGGCGATGGGGGAGGGCGATGTGCTGGTGCTGGCTGCCGACCACGGCTGCGACCCGAGCTGGCCGGGCAGCGACCACACCCGCGAGCACATCCCGGTACTGGCCTTCGGTGCCGGCATCACGCCCGGCAGCCTGGGCGAGCGCGGCAGCTTCGCCGACATCGGCCAGAGCCTGGCCACCTTCTTCGACCTGCCGGCCTGCACGCATGGCGAGTCCTTCCTCAAACCTGAATCCGGAAACCTGTAGATGGCCACTCCCCATATCACCGCCCTGGCGGGCGACTTCGCCGAAACCGTGCTGATGCCGGGCGACCCGCTGCGGGCAAAGATGATCGCCGATACCTACCTGACGGACGTCCGCCAGGTGAATGCGGTGCGCAACATGCTGGGCTTCACCGGCTTCTACCAGGGCAAGCGCATCTCGGTGATGGGCTCGGGAATGGGCATTCCCTCGCTGTCGATATACGCCCATGAGCTGTTCAGCCAGTACGGCGTGCAGCGCATCGTCCGTGTCGGCAGCTGCGGCTCGTTGCAGGACGGCGTGAAGGTCGGCGACCTGGTGATCGCCCAGGGCGCGTCCACCGATTCGGTGGTCAACCGCAAGCGTTTCGGCGGCTTCGACTTCGCCGCCCTGGCCGACTACCGGCTGCTGGAGCGCACCGTGCGCCGCGCCGACGAAAGCGGGCAGGCGGTGCACGTGGGCAATGTGTTCTCCGCCGACCTGTTCTACGAGCCGGACCCGGCCTGGGCCGCGCGCATGACGGGCATGGGCGTGCTGGCGGTGGAAATGGAGGCTGCGGGCCTCTATGGCGTGGCGGCGGAACTGGGACGCCAGGCCCTGGCGGTGCTGACGGTGAGCGACCACCTGATCAGCGGCGAGAAGCTGACGGCCGAGCAGCGCCAGGACGACTTCCACGACATGGTGCGCCTGACGCTGGACGCCATGACCCTCGATCACTGAACCATTTCCTTGCGCGTGGGTGCGACGTCCAGGCGCGCCCGGGGGCGCTTCATGCCTGGGCACAGCCATTAGGAGGAAACATGCAGCACAACGGATTTCGTCGGGCGCTGGGCGCCGGTCTCTTCATCGGCAGCCTGCTCTGGGGCGCGCAGGCGGGTGCCTGGGGTCAGCTGGGCCACGCGGTGGTGGCGGATATCGCCGAAGCGCAACTGACGCCAGCGGCCAAGGCGGAGGCCGATCGCCTGCTGGCGCTGGTGCGCCAGCAGCACCTCTCCGCCGTCGCCAGCTGGGCCGACAACCTGCGCAACATGCCCGACTTCCAGGCGCTCTGGGAGCAGACCCGCGCGCAGCACTACATCAACTACAAGACCGACGACTGCACCTACCAGGCTCCGCGCGATTGCCCGGACGGCCAGTGCGTGGTGGCGGCCATCGAGCGCAACGCCGCGCTGCTGGCCGACCCCAAGGCGAGCGACAACCAGAAGGTCATGGCGCTGATGTTCGTGGTGCACTTCGTGGGTGATATCCACCAGCCGCTGCACAACAGCTACCGCCTGGACAAGGGCGGCAACGACTTCCCGGTGGTGGTCGGCGGCCGCGACTACAACCTGCACAGCGTCTGGGACAGCTACCTGCTGGCCAGCCGGCGCCTGGACCAGGCGGCCTATACGGCGAAGCTGTCCGAGGACCTGCCGAAACCCGAGGCGGGTACGCCCGCGAGTTGGTCGGGGGAGTCCTGCGCCATCGTCCGTGACGACGACCTGTACCCGAAGACCGGCGGCAAGAAGGCCTTCAAGCCTGATGCGTTCAAGCAGTCGAAGAGCGAGGAATGGGCCCGTCGCGGCACCCAGGGTGGCGACGAGGACGGCGAGGCAGGTGGCAGCCAGGACACCCTGGATCGCCGTTACCTGAAGAAATTCCTGCCCCTGGCCGAGCGCCGGGTGCAGGAAGCGGGTATCCGCCTGGCGCTGTTGCTAAACGCCAACCTGCCGGAAGGCGCGCCGAAGAAGTAGCGGGGCGCGCTGGGCGGCACATTCTCGCAGGCAAAAAAAGACCCGGCAAAAGTGCCGGGTCAATAACCGTGATTAGCCTGATGAGGAGATAATCTGAAGAGTCCGACTGCTTGGTCTCCCAGCTTACCGGCTGATCTCGCGATCAGTTGCGGTAATAATAACAATTCTCATTTCACTGTCAACGCTTTCTGCGAATTATTTTCATCTCGCTCGTCGAGGTGGGCTGTAAAGCACAAACCCCGGCACTTGGCCGGGGTTTCCGTTGGGACGCCTGAGGTCACTCCGCCGGCTTGGCCAGGCGTTGCTGGGTGACTTCCTTGTTCAGCAGGTCGATGCGGCGGGCCATGCTCTCGATCAGGCTGTGGGCGATGCGCGGGTTGCTTTGCATCAGGCTGAGGAACTGGTCCTTGGGGATCACCATCACCGTGCAGGGCTCGCTGGCGACCACGGTGGCGCTGCGCTTCTCGCGGGTGAATACCGCCATGGCACCGAAGATCTCGTCCTTCTGCACGTCACCGACCTTCTGCCCGTCGACGAAGGCTTCGGCATGCCCTTCGATGATGATGAACACGTGGTCGGCTTCGTCGCCCTGGTGGATCAGTTCCTCGCCGGCGGCAAAATGCTGGAAGCCGGTGGCGGGGCGGATCTCGGGTTGCTTGAGGCGGGCGAGTGCGTCGGAGAGCAGGGCGGTGTGGCCTATCAGGTACTGGATGAACAGCTCCTGGCCCTTCTCGCTGCCGTAGATGTGCTTGAACACGTCACCACGGGCGTAGGGGACCAGGCTGAGCGGCTCGTCGCTGCGGTAGCGGCAGCTGGGCAGCTCGATGCCCTGGCGCAGGCCGACCAGGTCGCCCTCCTGGAGGTAGAACAGCGGGCGTTCGTCGACGAGCGCATGCAGCAGGCCGTTCTCGATGAGGAACAGCTGGTTGCCGGGCAGCACCTTGGCCAGGTCCTCCACCGCATCGAGGCGCAGCGGCGGGCCCGAGGGCTCGAGCCCATCGAGCAGCTGGCCGGGAATGCTTTGCAGTCGGTTGATCAGCTGGTCGGCGTAAGCAGGTTGCTCCCCGAGTAGGTACATGACAGTAATTCCTTGAACTGGCTGGGCGGCTTGGACGCACGAACGTCCCTGAAACAATAGGGCGCATCGCCATCGCAGTAAATCCTATCTCGCCCAGGTTGTGAGCTAGCTCTTGTTGTTGGGTGGCAATGCGTCCAGCTGCCCGTTCAGTTCCGCCTTGTGCCCGGGTGAGAGGTCGTTCCAGTGCACGTCCAGCAGGGCGCCTTCTATGGCGTAGAGCAGCACCTTGGAGGCGCGGAACCCGCGGGCGCGGACGGCCCGGTAGGCACCCACCGCACCGAGGCGGCGCAGGTCGGAGGCGCTGTGGATGCCCACCGCATGCAGCCACTGTGCCGAGGTCTTGCCGAGGTTCTTCAGGTGTTGCAGTTCGTCGTTCATCCAGCCTCCTTGCGATGGTGGGGCGCGAAGGATCAGTCCCGGTCGATTCGAGCAAGTGTAGCGGCCATCTGATACTGCGTAGCCGGGTGACTGCATCCCTGCCCGGCGCCGATCGCGGCTTGCCCCGGTCTTGCGTTTCCTGCGGCGTCTGTGCCCGGGTATCAGCGTAGACGGCATCCGTGCGGGTGCGACCCGCCGGGGGCCGATCCTCGGTCGGGTAAGGCCCGCAGCGGGTGCGTGGCGCTATTTGTGGGTGTTGTAGCGCAGGCGGGTGCCGAAGTTCACCGACATGAGGATTTCATCGGCCGCCAGTTCGGTGGGGAAGTAGGCGCCGGATATCTGTGCGTGGGCGAGGCTGGCGCCTTCGAGGCTGGCCTCGCGCAGGTCCAGGCCTCGCAAGTCGGAGCCCCGGAAGTAGGCGCCGGTGAAGTCGATGCGTGCGGCGTCAAGGCCTCGCAGGTCGAGGCCGCGGAAATCGCCCGAGGCCATGTCGACCGGGCCTTCCTTGGGTTTCTGTGCGTTGAAGCCGGCCACATCGTCGTTGTGCAGCAGGCGGTAGAGCGGATTGTCGAGCTGGTGGGGTGCGGTCATCGCTACTCATCCGGTGAGAATTCACCGGGAGTATAGAAGCCGCGGCGAGCACTGCTCGCCGCGTTGGGGATGACGCGGCCGATCAGAGGCCGGGCAGGTGCTGGCGAATGCGTTCGACCAGGCTGTCGAGGCTGCTGGCATCGTGGGTGTCGATGCGCTTGCTGTGGGTCTGCTCCTCGGCGGTCAGGGCTTCGCGGCTCGCCTGCTGGGCATGCACCACCTCCAGCGTGGCGTCGGAGGGGTCGCCACCCTGCAGTTTGCGCTGCTCCAGCCAGCCGGCGATGACGGTATCGGGGGCCTGGCAGTCGAGGATGACCACCGGGGTGCCGACCTGTTCGGCGACGTCCTGCGCGGCCTGGCGCTGGACCTGCTTGAGGTAGGCGGCGTCGATCACCACCGGGAAGCCTGCGTGCAGGACGGTTTCCGCCAACTGATGCAGGTGCTGGTAGGTGCGTGCCGTCGCCTCGGCGCTGTAGATGCCGCTATAGAGGTCGTTCTGTCCGTCCTGCTGCTGGCCGAACAGGCGCTTGCGCTCGACATCGGAGCGCAGGCGGATGGCGCCGAGGGCCTCCACCAGGCGCAGGGCGACGTGGCTCTTGCCGACTGCGGAAACGCCGTGGGTGATGGCGAGGAAGCGCGAGGGGATGGCGCTGTAGCTTTCCGCCAGGTTGGCGTAGTTGCGGTACTGGCGCAGGGTGGCGGCCTGCTGCACGGCGTCACTCTGGTGCGCCAGGCTGAACAGGGCGATCTTGGCGCGGACCAGGGCGCGGTAGGCCTTGTAGAAATTCAGTACTTCCAGGCCTTTGTAGTCGCCGGTCTCTTCCAGGTAGCGGCTGATCAGGCGACGGGACAGCGACTTGAGGCCGCGATCCTCGAGGTCCATGGCCAGGAAGCCGATGTCGGCGTAGACGTCGGTGAAGCGGAAGGGCTCGTTGAATTCGATGCAGTCGAACAGCACCACTTCACCGTCGATGAGGGTGGCGTTACCCAGGTGGATGTCACCGTGGCATTCGCGGATCGAACCGTTGTTCTTGCGCTCGGCCAGCAGCGGCAGCAGGCGTTCATAGCTGCTCCGGGCCCAGGCTTCCAGCGCGTCGAGCTGTTGCAGGTCGGCCTTGTTGCTGAGCATCGGGCGGATCTGGTCGAAGTTCTGCTGCACCGGTGCCATGACCATTTCCGGGGTGCCCAGCGGGTGCTCGACGGCGACCTGGGGGGACTGCAGGTGGAACTGGGCGATCTGTACCGCCAGGGCGTCGATATGCGCCGGGGTCAGTTCGCCGCGCGCCTGGACTTCGCTCAGCAGGTTGGCCTGGGGGAACTGCGCCATGCGGATGGCGAACTCGATGGCGGGGCCTTCGCCACCCAGTTGCGGGGCCGCCTCGCTGCCGGTGATGGGCAGGACGTCGAGGTAGAGGTCATGGGTCAGGCGCTGGTTGAGGCGAACCTCTTCACCGCAGAAGCGCTCGCGGGCCTCCAGGCTGGTGAAGTCGAGGAAGCCGAAGTTCACCGGCTTCTTGATCTTGTAGGCATAGGGGCCGGTGAGCAGGACCCACGAAATGTGCGTTTCGATGACCGTGAAGCCTTCCACAGGATGCGGATAAAGGGCAGGGTCTTGCAGGGCGGCAATCAGTGCTTGGCTCACGGTCTTTCCTTGCTGGAGATGCTGGCAGAGCGGGGCATTATGGCCGCTGTGCACCACTCTGCAAACCGTCAGGAGGCGCCTTCTGGCTGTGGACAAAGTGCGTATAATGCGCCGCCATGACCCGTTCCCGATCCCCCCGCTCCCGTAAAAAGCCCCGCTCCAGCGGCCTCCGTACCCTATTTGGCTGGGGCTTGAAGCTCGGCCTCGTGGGGCTGGTGGTGCTGGCGGGATTCGCCATCTACCTGGATGCCATCGTCCAGGAAAAATTCTCCGGCAAGCGCTGGACGGTTCCGGCCAAGGTCTATGCACGGCCGCTGGAATTGTTCGTGGGCCTGAAGCTGGCCAAGGATGACTTCCTCAAGGAGCTCGATGCGCTGGGCTACCGCCGTGAAAGCGCCGCCAATGGCCCGGGGTCGGCGTCCGTTGCGGGCAGCGCCGTGGAGCTCAACACCCGTGGCTTCCAGTTCTACGAAGGCCCCGAGCCTGCACAGCGGATCAAGGTGCGCTTCTCCGGTGACTACGTGGCCGGCCTGACCCAGGCCAACGGTGGCAACCTGGCCGTGGCGCGCCTCGAGCCGTTGCTGATCGGCGGTCTCTACCCCGCCCACCACGAGGACCGTGTGCTGATCAAGCTGGACCAGGTCCCTGCCTACCTGGTGGAGACCCTGGTGGCGGTGGAGGATCGCGAGTTCTTCAATCACTGGGGTGTCTCGCTCAAGTCCATCGCCCGTGCCATCTGGGTCAACGCCACCGCCGGCCAGCTGCGCCAGGGGGGCAGTACCCTGACCCAGCAGTTGGTGAAGAACTTCTACCTGACCAACGAACGCAGCATCAGCCGCAAGGCCACCGAAGCCATGATGGCGGTGCTGCTGGAGCTGCACTACGACAAGCGCGAGATCCTCGAGGCCTACCTCAACGAGGTGTTCCTCGGCCAGGACGGGCAGCGCGCCGTGCATGGCTTCGGGCTCGCCAGCCAGTACTTCTTCAGCCAGCCGCTGTCCGAGCTGAAGCTGCATCAGGTCGCGCTACTGGTGGGTATGGTCAAGGGACCGTCCCAGTACAACCCGCGTCGTAATCCCGAGCGCGCACTGGAGCGCCGCAACCTGGTGCTGGACCTGCTCGCCGAGCAGGGCATCGTCACGCCGGAAGAGGCGGCCGAGGCCAAGGCCAAGCCGCTGGGTGTGACCCAGCGCGGCAGCCTGGCGGACAGCTCGTTCCCTGCTTTCCTCGACCTGGTCAAGCGCCAGCTGCGCCAGGATTACCGCGACGAGGACCTCACCGAAGAGGGGCTGCGCATCTTCACCAGCTTCGACCCGATCCTGCAGCTGAAGGCCGAATCCGCGCTCGACGAGACGCTCAAGCGCCTGGCTGGCCGCAAGGGGGTCGATGAGGTCGAGTCCGCGATGGTGGTGAGCAACCCGGAAACGGGCGAGGTCCAGGCGCTGGTGGGCAGTCGTCAGCCGCGCTTCGCCGGCTTCAACCGCGCGATCGACGCCGTGCGCCCGATCGGTTCGCTGGTCAAGCCTGCGGTGTATCTCACCGCCCTGGAGCGCCCCAGCCAGTACACGCTGACCAGCTGGGTGCAGGACGAGCCCTTCTCGGTGAAGGGGCAGGACGGCCAGGTGTGGACGCCGCAGAACTATGACCGCCAGGCGCACGGCAGCATCTACCTGTATCAGGGGCTCGCCAACTCCTACAACCTGTCGACCGCCAAGCTGGGCCTGGAACTGGGCGTGCCGAACGTGCTCAAAACCCTCGAACGGCTGGGTGTTTCACGCGAGTGGCCGGCCTTCCCGTCGATGCTGCTCGGCGCTGGTGCGCTGAGCCCGATGGAAGTGGCGACCATGTACCAGACTCTGGCCAGCGGTGGATTCAATACGCCCTTGCGCGGGATTCGCAGTGTGCTGACTGCCGAAGGCGAGCCGCTCAAGCGCTATCCCTTCCAGATCCAGCAGCGCTTCGATCCGGGCGCCATCTACCTGGTGCAGAACGCCATGCAGCGGGTCATGCGCGAGGGGACCGGGCGCTCGGTGTATACCCAGCTTCCCAGCTCGCTGAACCTGGCCGGGAAGACCGGGACCACCAACGATTCCCGTGACAGCTGGTTCGCCGGCTTCAGTCAGGATCTGCTGGCTGTCGTATGGCTCGGCCGTGACGACAACGGCAAGACGCCGCTCACCGGCGCCACCGGTGCGTTGCAGGTGTGGACGAGCTTCATGCGCAAGGCCGATCCGCTACCCCTGGACATGCCGATGCCGGATAACGTGGTGCAGGCGTGGATCGATCCGCACAGTGGCCAGGGCTCGGATTCCAGCTGCCCGGGTGCGGTGCAGATGCCGTATATTCGCGGCAGCGAGCCGGCGCCGGGCCAGCCATGTGGAATGGGTGCGCCAGTGGACTCGGTGATGGACTGGGTCCGTGGCTGGATGCAATGAACCAAGAGGATCTGAAGTGAATAAAGGGTGGATTCCTGTCCTGACCGTTGCGGTCATGCTGACCGGCTGTGCGACTCCCCAGCGAAACGCCATTCCGGTGGTCGATTCCGGTGGCCCGATGTCCGAACAGGAAGAGGGCGCTGGCGGCGGATATCGTCCCCCGGTCGCCGCACAGCAGCCGCAGTACGACGCCCAGGATGCTGGCGTGGTGGTGATGGTGCCGGGTGCCAGTGGCAGTTCCGCCCAGGCGATGCCCGCCCCCAGCGCGCCCATCAGTGGCTCGATCAGCACCGGCCCCATCACGCCCGGCCCGATCACTCCGGGGCCTTCGAGCTCCGCACCTCTCTCCACCGGTAGCTACAGCATGCCTTCCGCGCCGAGCGGTATCCCCAGCGGCGGCAGCCTGGCGGCCGACGAGCAACTGGATGGCCCGGTCCTGGCGTTGCTGACCACCGCCCAGCAACAGCAGAGTGGTGGCGATCTCAACGGCGCCTCTTCCAGCCTGGAGCGTGCCCAGCGCATCGCGCCGCGCGAGCCGCAGGTGCTCTATCGTCTTGCCGAGGTACGCCTGGCCCAGGGCGATGCCGCCCAGGCCGAGCAGCTTGCCCGCCGTGGTCTCAGCCTCTCGAATGGCCGCCCCGCATTGCAGGCTGGCCTGTGGGAGCTGGTCGCCAAGTCCCGTGAGCGCCAGGGCGATCCTTCAGGTGCCGCCCAGGCACGCCAGCGGGCCAAGGTCAGTTCCTGATGGATCCGCGCCTTTCCGATGTGGCCGATCAATTGCTGCTGATCGAGCGTGAGTTGCGCGTGCTCGGTTGGTGGGCGGAGGTGCCCCCGAGCGAGGAGGCGCTTTCCAGCCAGGAACCGTTCTGCGTCGATACGCTGGCCTTCGAGCAGTGGCTGCAGTGGATCTTCCTGCCGCGGATGAAACTCATCCTGGAGTCGGGGCATGATCTGCCGCAAGCGTCGGGCATTCGCCCCATGGCCGAGATGGCCTATCGCGAGCGCCCCGTCGAGGTGCGTCCGTTGCTGGATGCGCTGGGTGAGTTCGATCGTCTGATCGGATGAGGTCTGCTGCGGCGTCGGGCGCGCCGCAGCAATCTTCGGTTAGTTACAGTTTTCGTCTATCGCCTTCTTGGCTTCCGCAATCTTGGCCTGCCGCTCTTCCTCGGAGAGGCGACGCATTTGGCCCCCTTCCTCCACTCGCAGGCGCGGGTTGTTCTGCAGCTGCGCGAGGTTGGTTCGCGTGGTGTCGCAGTACTTCTTGCGCTCGGCTTCCTGTTTGGCGACGTCGGCCTTGACCTTCTCGTCGATGGCCTTCTGTTTTTCGTCGCTGCCGGCGTTCGCCGGGGCGGCCGGCTTGGCAGGCTCGGCCTTTTCCTCGGCCTTCGGCTGGACGGGGTAGGGGTTCTCGAAACTGGGTTTCACTTCCTTGGGTTGCGCAGTGCCGGTGCTGATCGACGTGGCGTCCTGGCCCTGCGGCGGCTGGGCACCGAAGTGGGTGACGCCCTGTGCGTCCACCCATTTGTAGACCTGGCTGGCCATGGCGGAACTGCCCAGGGCGAGCAGCAGGCTGCCCGTGAAAATGATGCGACGCATGCTGTTTCCTTGTGATCGATCGTGACCTGGCAATTACTATAACCAAAACCCGCCTATCGTCATCCTGCTGCGTGTCACAGCACCGCGATCGAAGAAACACGCACGGATTGCTTGACTTGTCCTTCTCCAATCCGAAGAATCCACGGTTCGCTGTGTCAGTGGGCCGGCCGCAAGTCGGTAGCTGCCATAGTCGATGAGGTGCATACCCGCGCCGACCTGTTACACCCGCAACGCGTTACCTCGCGCTGGGTGGGAAAGCCCCGCAACAACTCTCAGGGGCCGCCCCGATGCTTGCTCAGTCAGTAGCTGACGTAGTCCGACTACCCGTCGTTCACGTGACTACTTGCAAGCAAACCTATTCAGGCCGTCCGGTCGCGGGCGGTTTACTGGCGTTATAGAGGTGATCAACGTGGAGCTTTTATCTGGCGCTGAAATGGTCGTCCGCTCGTTGCGTGACGAAGGCGTTAAGTACATCTACGGGTACCCGGGTGGTGCCCTCCTGCATATCTACGATGCCCTGTTCAAGGAAAGTGACGTCACCCATATCCTGGTGCGCCACGAGCAGGCTGCTACCCACATGGCCGACGGCTATGCACGCGCCACCGGCAAGCCCGGCGTGGTGTTGGTGACTTCCGGCCCCGGCGCGACCAACGCCATTACCGGCATCGCCACTGCCTACATGGACTCCATCCCCATGGTCGTCCTGTCCGGCCAGGTGCCGAGCGGCATGGTGGGCACCGACGCCTTCCAGGAAACCGACATGGTCGGTATCTCCCGCCCGATCGTGAAGCACAGCTTCATCATCAAGCATCCTTCGGAAATCCCCGAAGTGATCAAGAAGGCCTTCTATCTCGCCCAGTCCGGCCGTCCCGGCCCGGTCGTGGTCGACATCCCGAAGGACATGGGCGATCCGACCCAGAAGTTCGAGTACAGCTACCCGAAGAAGGTCAAGCTGCGTTCCTACAGCCCCGCCGTTCGCGGTCACTCCGGCCAGATCCGCAAGGCGGCCGAGATGCTCCTGGCTGCCAAGCGGCCGATCCTGTACGCCGGTGGCGGCGTGATCATGGGCGGTGCTTCCGAGCCGCTGACCGAACTGGCCAAGATGCTCAACGTGCCGGTAACCAACACGCTGATGGGGCTCGGTGCCTATCCGGGGATGGATCGCCAGTTCGTCGGCATGCTCGGCATGCACGGCAGCTACACGGCCAACCTGGCAATGCACCATGCTGACGTGATCCTGGCTGTCGGTGCGCGTTTCGACGACCGCGTGATCAACGGCGCGAGCAAGTTCTGCCCGAACGCCAAGATCATCCACATCGATATCGACCCGGCGTCGATCTCCAAGACCATCAAGGCCGACATCCCGATCGTGGGCCCGGTGGACAGCGTTCTCACCGAGATGGTCGCCACCCTCAAGGAAATCGGCGAGACCCCGAACAAGGAGACCGTCGCCAGCTGGTGGAAGCAGATCGAGGAATGGCGCGGTGATCGTGGCCTGTTCCCCTATGAAATGGGCGACGGCAGCATCATCAAGCCGCAGACCGTCATCGAGACGCTGTGCGAAGTCACCAAGGGCGATGCTTACGTCGCGTCCGACGTGGGCCAGCACCAGATGTTCGCCGCGCAGTACTACCGTTTCAACAAGCCCAACCGCTGGATCAACTCCGGTGGCCTCGGCACCATGGGCTTCGGCTTCCCTGCTGCGATGGGTGTGAAGCTGAACTTCCCGGATGCCGACGTGGCCTGCGTGACCGGTGAGGGCAGCATCCAGATGAACATCCAGGAGCTGTCGACCTGTTTGCAGTACGACCTGCCGGTGAAGATCGTCAACCTCAACAACGGTGCGCTGGGCATGGTCCGCCAGTGGCAGGACATGCAGTACAACAGCCGCTATTCCCATTCCTACATGGAATCGCTGCCTGACTTCGTCAAGCTGGTAGAAGCCTATGGTCACGTGGGCATGCGCATCACCGACCTCAAGGATCTGAAGCCGAAGATGGAAGAGGCGTTCGCCCTGAAGAACCGCCTGGTGTTCCTCGATATCCAGGTGGATCCGAGCGAGCACGTCTATCCGATGCAGATCCGGGATGGCGCCATGCGCGATATGTGGCTGAGCAAGACGGAGCGGACCTGACCATGCGACACATCATTTCCCTGTTGCTGGAGAACGAACCCGGTGCGCTGTCCCGTGTCGTGGGCCTGTTCTCCCAGCGCAACTACAACATCGAAAGCCTGACCGTCGCGCCGACCGAAGACCCGACCCTGTCGCGTCTGACTTTGACGACCGTGGGCCAGGACGACGTGATCGAGCAGATCACCAAGAACCTCAACAAGCTGATCGAGGTTGTGAAGCTGGTCGACCTGTCGGAGAGCGCGCACATCGAGCGCGAGCTGATGTTGGTGAAGGTGAAGGCCACTGGCGCCCAGCGTGCCGAGGTCAAGCGCACCACCGATATATTCCGTGGGCAGATCGTCGATGTGACCAGTAGCGTTTACACCATCCAGCTGGCCGGTACCTCCGACAAGCTGGACAGCTTCATCCAGGCGATTGGTACCGCGTCGATCCTCGAGACCGTACGCAGTGGCGTTACCGGCATCGCCCGGGGCGACAAGGTGCTGAGCATCTGATTGCTGCCTTATGAGAAACCCCGCCTGGTGCGGGGTTTTTTATTGCCTCGGTTACTGGCGGCGATTCCAGAAGGCTGCGATCAGTGGATCCTTCAGGCGCTTTTCCAGGGCGAACAGGCCGATGTCGTAGGCGGTCAGTGGCGGTTGGATATCGTAGATGCGGATGCGCGCTGTCAGGGGGCTGTTGTCGAGCACGATCTGCGGAACCACGCCGATGCCGAACCCCAGGCTTACCATGCTGACGATGGCCTCGTTGCCGGCCACCTGCGCATAGATCCGTGGCTTGATGCTGTGGCTTTTCAGCCAGCGCTCGGTGCGGGTACGGGCCAGGCCTTCTTCCGAAAGAATCATCGGCACGTCCCTCCAGCTTTGCGCCGTGGGCTGCTTAAGTTGCTCCTCCGTCAGCAATTGAGGGGATTGGGGGCCGATGAAGCGCAGTTCCGAGCGGGTGATCGACTGGAAGTCGACGCCGGCTGGCAGGTTGTCGGGCCGGGCGCCGATGGCGAGGTCCTCCAGCCCCTGTTGCACCCGCTCGACCGCCTTTGCGGGGTCGCCGGTGTGCAGCTTCATTTCGATGCGGGGGTAGTCCTGGCGGAAGCTGCTGAGGATGTCATAGAGGAAGCTGTAGCTTGCCGTTACCGAGCAATAGAGGGAGAGCTCGCCGTGCAGGTCGACCTGATCCTGCATGAAGCGCTGGCGGATGGCTTGCCAGCCGCTGAGGACCTCACTGGCGTATTCGCGGAACTGTTGCCCTTCGCGGGTCAGTTGGACCGAGCGATTGTCGCGAACGAACAGCGGCGCGCCGACCTCGTCTTCGAGTTGCTTGATGCTTCGGCTCAACGCTGAGGGGCTGACGTGCTGCTCGCGGCTGGTCTTGCCGAAGTGCAGGTTGTCTGCCAATGAGAGAAAGAGCCTGAGTGCGTGGCTGTCCATGAGTATTTCGAATATCGGCACATGACGTTGCGAATATATCATTTTACGCAATGGGTAGGATCGCTTAATGTGCCCATGTCGCGGTGCGCGCACCCCATCCCTTTCGTTTTAGAAGAGCCAGGAACATGAAAGTTTATTACGACAAAGACTGTGACCTCTCGATCATCCAGGGCAAGAAAGTAGCCATCATCGGCTACGGCTCCCAGGGTCACGCTCATGCCTGCAACCTGAAGGATTCCGGTGTCGACGTGACCGTCGGCCTGCGTCCGGGCTCCGCCACCGTCGCCAAGGCCCAGGCCCATGGCCTGACCGTGAAGAGCGTGCCGGAAGCCGTTGCCGCCGCTGATCTGGTCATGATTCTGACCCCCGACGAATTCCAGTCCAAGCTGTACAAGGAAGAAGTCGAGCCGAACCTGAAGAAAGGCGCCACCCTGGCCTTCGCCCACGGCTTCGCCATTCACTACAACCAGGTCGTTCCACGTGCCGACCTCGACGTGATCATGATTGCGCCGAAGGCCCCGGGCCACACCGTTCGCTCCGAGTTCGTCAAGGGCGGTGGTATCCCTGACCTGGTCGCCATCTACCAAGATGCTTCCGGCAATGCCAAGAACGTCGCCCTGTCCTACGCCTGCGGCGTAGGCGGCGGCCGCACCGGCATCATCGAAACCACCTTCAAGGACGAGACCGAAACCGACCTGTTCGGTGAGCAAGCCGTTCTCTGCGGCGGTTGCGTCGAGCTGGTGAAGGCCGGTTTCGAAACCCTGGTCGAAGCTGGCTACGCGCCGGAAATGGCCTACTTCGAGTGCCTGCACGAGCTGAAGCTGATCGTTGACCTCATGTACGAAGGCGGTATCGCCAACATGAACTACTCGATCTCCAACAACGCCGAGTACGGCGAATACGTGACCGGCCCGGAAGTCATCAACGCCGAATCCCGTCAGGCCATGCGCAATGCTCTGAAGCGCATCCAGGACGGCGAGTACGCGAAGATGTTCATTCAGGAAGGCGCCTCGAACTACGCGTCGATGACCGCCTACCGTCGCAACAACGCTGCTCACCCGATCGAGCAGGTTGGCGAGCGTCTGCGTGCGATGATGCCGTGGATCTCTGCGAACAAGATCGTCGACAAGACCAAGAACTAAGGTCTTCGACGCTCAAGAAGAAACGCGGCTACGGCCGCGTTTTTTCATGGCGCTCCCGCTTCTGGTATAAAGCCTGATCACCGGGGACGTGACGCGAACCTGCCAGTTGCATCCCGGTCAAATTCATTCGCATACCCCGCAAGGATGTTGTTCATGAGTGACCGTCCCGAAGAGCCTAACGAGGCTTCTGACGCCGAAAGCCTGCTGCCGATCGACGAGCATGTCGAAGAAGGGCACGATGATGAAGGGCGAAAGGTCCGTCATCGCGGCATCTACCTGCTGCCCAATCTGTTCACCACCGCGAACCTGTTCGCTGGTTTCTACGCGATCATCAACGCAATGAACGGCAATTTTTCGGTCGCTGCAGCCACCATTTTCGTCGCCATGGTGCTCGATAGCCTCGATGGCCGTGTCGCGCGTCTGACCAATACCCAGAGCGCCTTCGGTGCCGAATACGATTCGCTTTCCGACATGGTCGCCTTCGGCGTTGCCCCGGCTCTGCTGGCGTTCGAGTGGGCCTTGAGCGGGCTCAACAGCGTAGGCCTGACCGTGGCATTCATCTATGTGGCCGGGGCTGCGCTGCGCCTTGCGCGTTTCAACACCCAGATCGGCAAGGCCGACAAGCGCTATTTCATCGGTCTGGCCAGTCCGGCGGCCGCTGGTGTGGTTGCGGGGACCGTCTGGGCGTTCAGCGACTTCGGCATCAAGGGCTCGAACATGTCCTTCATCGTTGCGCTGCTGGTAGCCGCTGCGGGGATGTTGATGGTCAGCAACGTCAAGTACTACAGCTTCAAGGACCTGGACCTGAAAGGGCGCGTACCCTTCGTCGCTATCCTGGTCGTTGTGCTGGCGTTCGCCGTGGTCTTCAGTGATCCGCCGCGTATCCTGCTGCTGATCTTCCTCGCCTACGCAGCGTCCGGACCGGTGCAATACTTGCTGCAACTGCGTCGCCGCCAACGCGTCGAGTGATGTAATTTCCGCACGGCTCCGCAGTCTACTGGGCAACCTATGTCCTAACTGTGGAGCCGTCATGCTGATCCGAACTCCCGCAGCGTCCTCTTCCCGCGAAGACGAAGTCACCCCTGAAGCCATCTACCTGTCGCGTCGTACCTTCATGACAGGAGCTGGCGCTGCTGCTTTGCTGTCATCCCTGCCCATCAATGCCGCCGACCCATCAGCCTATGCCGATGTGGAACCTGCGGCTGCACCTGCCTGGTTCTCGGGCAAGTTGCAGGATGCGCGCTGGCAAGCCATGACTGCCGGGGGCGAGGCGGTGACGCCGTTCAAGGATGCGACCCACTACAACAACTTCTATGAGTTCGGCACCAACAAGGGTGACCCGGCCCGCTATGCCGACAATCTCAAGGTCGAACCCTGGCAGGTGAAGATCGATGGCGAGGTCGGCAAGCCTGGCACCTACTCGATAGAAGATCTAGTTAAGCCCCATCAGTTGGAGGAGCGTATATACCGGCTGCGTTGTGTGGAGGGGTGGTCGATGGTCATCCCCTGGCTGGGCTTTCCTCTGGCCGAACTGCTGCGGTCCGTGGAGCCGACCGGCAATGCGAAGTTCGTGCGTTTTGAAACACGCTTGGCTCCAGAAGAAATGGCTGGCGTGCGCTCCGGGTTCTCGCTGATCGATTGGCCTTATATGGAAGGGCTGCGCATGGATGAAGCGATGCATCCCCTGACCCTGATAGCCGTGGGCATGTATGGGCGGGTGTTGCCCAACCAGAACGGTGCGCCCTTGCGTCTTGTGGTGCCCTGGAAGTATGGGTTCAAGAGCATCAAGTCCATTGTGCGCATCAGTCTCGTGGCCGATCAGCCCAAAACGACCTGGGAGACCATCGCCCCTAACGAATACGGCTTCTATTCCAACGTGAATCCGGAAGTGGACCATCCCCGCTGGAGCCAGGCGCATGAGCGGCGACTGCCTAGCGGGTTGTTCAGCCCCAATGTGATCCCCACGCGCCTGTTCAATGGCTATGACGAGGTTGCACCTCTGTATAGCGGTCTCGACCTACGGAAGTTCTACTGATGCGTTATCGGTTGTGGCGTGTCGTGGTGTTCCTGTCGGCGATGGTTCCGCCTTCCTTATGGCTTTACCAAGCCTGGATCTTCGATCTGGGGCCTGATCCGGGTAAGGCTCTGGTCGATCGACTTGGGCTGGGAGCGCTTTGGCTGCTACTCATCACGTTGGGTATGACCCCGTTGCAGAAATTTACGGGGTGGGGCGGTTGGATTTCGGTGCGCCGGCAGTTGGGGCTTTGGTGTTTTACCTATGCAGTTTTCCATATCGGTGCCTATGCGGTGTTTCTGCTTGGGCTGGACCTGGGCCAGTTGGCGAAGGATCTGAGCAAGCGCCCCTACATTATTGTTGGTGCACTGACTTTCACGATGTTGCTTGCGCTGGCTGTGACGTCGAACCGCTTCAGCATTCGTCGACTTGGCAAGCGCTGGAAGCAACTGCATCGGCTCATCTATCCGATCCTTGGATTGGCCCTGCTGCATATGCTTTGGGTGGTACGTGCGGACATGGCGGAATGGGCGGGCTATGCAGTCACTGGGGGCATTCTCCTGGCGCTTCGAGTGCCGATGGTTTCGAAGAGGCTTCCGCGCCTGTTTCCAGGCCCTGCAGAAAAGATGACGAAAAGATTTCAATAAAGTGTTGACGTGCCGTTTCGTATCCCTATAATGCGCACCACTTCCACAGCGGAATCCAAGAAAAACCTCTTGTAAATCAATGGGTTGAGTAACTTGAGGGTGGTCAGGCCAAGGCTTGATCGATGCGGTGGAAGGGTGGCGCCAGGTTGGTTTCAGGTGTCGCCGGTTTCGTTCGGATGACTCCGAAAGAAACTGAAAAGGAGGTGTTGACAGCGGGTTGAAACGCTGTAGAATTCGCCTCCCGCTGATGTGAAGCGAAAGATTCACTGAGGCGCAAGTCGTTGAGTAGAAAGAAAAAATTCTTCGAAAAACAGCTTGACAGAAAGAAAGGCTGCTGTAGAATGCGCGGCCTCGGTTGAGACGAAAGGCTTGATCGAAATTGCTCTTTAACAATTTGAATCAAGCAATTCGTGTGGGTGCTTGTGATGTAAGACTGGTAGTCGACTGATTATCAGCAACACAAGTAACACTCGTGAATTCGAGAGTTTATTTGCGATTGCTGAGCCAAGTTTAGGGTTTTCTCAAAACCCAAGCAGTATTGAACTGAAGAGTTTGATCATGGCTCAGATTGAACGCTGGCGGCAGGCCTAACACATGCAAGTCGAGCGGATGAGTGG